>JBBSUU010000056.1:0-10327 GCA_038234115.1 Mycobacteriales bacterium | reverse complement strand
TGATGAGCCTGACAGTCGGCACGGTTATCCGCGGAGAGGCTCTGCGGGAGCTTCTGGTGACACAGCTACCTCGGTGGTTCATCGTCGCTGCCAGAGCTGCGGTCATCACCGTGATGTCTGTCATTGGTGCTGCAGCCGTCGTACTGGTCGGATCGTTGGCCCTTTCGTTAGGAACTGCGGCCACCCTGACCGACGCGACGACGTCGGGAGTTGGGGACGAAATAGGTCTCACCCTGGTTGGTCTGGCCTACCTGCCCAATGCGATGGCCGCTGCTGTCGGATACATCACCGGCGTCGGGTTCGATGTCGGTAGTGCCAACTTTTCGCCTTTTGGATCCGTCCAGGCAGACCTCCCGCCGCTGCCAATTTTGGCGGCGCTGCCCACGAGCAGCAGTTGGTCGGCCGCCGGGCTCACAATGTTGTTGATCCCGGTCCTTGCTGCCGTATTTGCCGGTATCGCGGTGACGCGAGCGGTGCGGACCCGCCGAGAACGGCTGTACTCCATCGGGGTTGCTGCAGTATTGGCGGCCTTGGCTCTCGGACTGCTGGTTGGTGTTGCCGGCGGCGGCGTAGCGGTTGGCGCCTGGTCCGTCATCGGTGCACCGGCCTTGCGGGTGGCCGCTGTCATCTTTTTGGTCGTGTTGGTCGTCGGCGGCTCTTGGACTGCAGCCGCCGGTGGTGCGCAGATCGCCTGGAAACCCCAGGCTGTGCTGTTCGAGTTCGAATCGCCAGATCCTGAGTTGGCCGAGCCTGATGAGACCACGCCCGATGAGACCACGCCCGATGAGACCAGTGAACTGGCCGAGCCGGCCGAGGCCTTGTCCGACGAAACCGGCGATGAGACGCCGGTCAAGGAAGCGTTCGACGAGACGCCGGAGGTGTCCACCGAGCCGGCCGAGACGACAGCGGGCGAAACGGCCGACATTGCCCCGGCCGAAATTGCCCCGGCCGACATTGCCCGGGCCGAAATTGCCCCGGAAGAGATTACCGCGGCCGAGATTACCGCGGAAGACACCGAGGAGCCGGCGGGCGGAAGCTGAAACAAACCCACCCCGGAATCGCCAAACCGAACGCAGCTGACTAACCTGAACCTGGCACTCACGGTCAACAGACTGACTCACGCCGTCCACAGTTCCGCCAGCCTGCTGCCGGCCGCCGCACGAAGGTACACCTGCCGCAATGATCGTCGCTCGTCCTGCCGTCCATCCTTCTCTCGCACCGGTTTTGGGGTTCGCTTCGTGACGAGCGCACAGGTCGTTATTCCGGCGCCGGGGCAACCGGCAAAGATCCTCGTTCTTGCCTCGGGAAGTGGCACTCTGCTGCAGGCTCTACTTGATGAGCTGACAGCCCGCCCCGGCCAGTTCGAGATCGTCGCCGTCGGTGCCGACCGAACGACGTGCGTAGCACTCGACCGTGCTGTTGGCGCCGGGATCCCCACTTTCTCGGTACTGGTAAAGGAGTTCGAGCAGCGCCCCGACTGGGACAAAGCACTGGCAGATCAATGCGCCCAGTTCGAGCCCGACCTGATCGTCTCGGCTGGATTCATGAAGTTGGTCGGCAAGAGCTTCCTGGCTCGTTTTCCGTTTCGGATGATCAACACCCACCCATCCTTGTTGCCATCCTTTCCCGGCATGTATGCGCCGCGGGACGCGCTCGCACATGGCGCGAAAGTGTCCGGCTGCACGGTATTCGTGGTCGACGGCGGGGTGGATGCCGGACCCATGCTGGCTCAACAGGCGGTGCCGGTTCTCGATGACGACACCGTTGAAACACTGCACGAAAGGATCAAAGTGGCCGAACGGTCACTGCTGGTGGAGGTCATCGCCGCGATGACCTCTCGCGGGTGGCGAATTCGCGAAGGAAAGGTGAGTTACTCATGACACTGCACGACACTGCGCCGGCGGATTCCGGTTACGTACTGCCGACTGACGCTCAACCGGTCGATGAGCGACTGCCGGTGCGCCGAGCCCTGATCTCGGTTTCCGACAAGACCAATCTGATCGAACTGGCGCGCGGCCTGGCCGGAGCCGGGGTTCGCCTGGTATCCACCGGCAACTCGGCGAAAGCCATCTCCGAAGCCGGAATCGCTGTCTCGACGGTGGAGAGTGTCACCGGATTCCCGGAAACATTGGAGGGTCGGGTCAAAACTTTGCACCCGTCGATCCACGCCGGGATCCTGGCCGACCGCCGCAAACCTGAGCACGTGGCTCAGTTGGCCGAACTCGGCATCGAGGCTTTCGACCTGGTGGTGGTGAACCTTTATCCGTTCGCGCAGACGGTGGCCTCCGGGGCGGCACCCGAGGATGTGGTCGAACAGATCGATATCGGTGGACCGTCGATGGTGCGAGCGGCGGCAAAGAACCATCCGAGCGTGGCCATCGTTGTAGATCCAAATTCATACAGTTCCGTGATCGACGCGGTCAATGCGGGTGGGTTCACGCTTTCGGAACGAAAGGCATTGGCCGGTGCGGCTTTCCGGCATACCGCGGGGTACGACGTGCATGTGGCCTCCTGGCTGGGCAAGGTGGTTACCTCGGACTGCGAGAACGGATTCGCGGGCTGGATGGGCGCGACCTATGATCGCCAATCGGTGCTTCGCTACGGCGAGAACCCCCATCAGCGTGCGGCGTTGTACACCGAGGCTTATGGTGACCCGGGGTTGGCCCAGGCGGTTCAGCTGCACGGAAAAGAGATGTCCTACAACAACTATGTTGATTCTGACGCTGCCTGGCGAGCAGCCCACGATCACGAAGGGCCGACGGCCGCGATCATCAAGCACGCCAACCCCTGCGGAATCGCCGTTGGTGCTGACATTGCGCAGGCGCATCGCAAAGCCCATGCCAGTGACCCGGTTTCGGCCTTTGGTGGGGTCATCGCGGTCAACTCCCCGGTGACAGCGGAATTGGCCGAACAGGTTGCAGAGGTGTTCACCGAGGTGCTGCTGGCGCCCTCCTTCGATGAGGATGCGTTGCCGGTTCTGATGCGCAAGAAGAACATTCGCCTGCTGCAAGTTCCCGGTCTGCCCAAGCGCGGCCTGGAAACCCGGGCGATCAGCGGCGGGTTGTTGGTTCAATCGGTCGACGTAGTGGATGCCCCGGGGGATGACCCGGCGTCGTGGACCCTGGCCGCCGGAGAGCCGGCTGCCGCGAAGGTGTTGGCAGATTTGCACTTCGCCTGGCGAGCCTGTCGGGCGGTCAAATCCAACGCCATCCTGTTGGCCTTTGACGGGGCAAGTGTCGGCGTCGGCATGGGGCAGGTGAATCGGGTTGATTCGGCCAAGTTGGCGGTGGAACGCGCGGGGGCTCGGGCAGCCGGTTCGGTGGCTGCTTCGGATGCTTTCTTTCCCTTTGCCGACGGCCTGGAGATCCTGCTGAACGCCGGTGTCACGGCGGTGGTCCAGCCCGGCGGTTCGGTGCGCGACAGCGAAGTCATCGAAGCCGCGCAAGCCGCAGGTGTCACGATGTATCTGACCGGCACCAGGCACTTCTTCCACTGACGCTTCAGCAGCGCAGTTCACACACCGGGATTCGGCCCGGTACATGGCAGGATTGATCAGCAGGAGGATTCGAACTGTGACTGCAACACTGTTGGACGGTAAGGCGCTACGCGAGATCATTTTCGCCGATCTCCGCGCGCGGACGGCTCGCTTGACGGCGGCCGGCCACACCCCGGGCATCGCCACCATCATCGTCGGGGAGGACCCCGGGTCAGCGGCGTACGTGCGTGGCAAGCATCAGGATTCAGCAGCTATCGGAGTCAATTCGATCCGATACGATTTGCCGGCCGACCTGAGCCAAGAAGCGTTGCTCGAAGTCGTTGCCGAACTCAATGCCGATCCTCGTTGTGACGGCTATATCCTGCAACTGCCGCTACCGCGCCATCTTGAAGCCGGTCCGGTTCTGGAAGCCATCGACCCCGAGAAGGATGCTGATGGGCTGCACCCGATCAGTCTGGGACGACTGGTCCTCGGGGAGCCCGGTCCATTACCGTGCACACCGGCCGGTATCGTCGCGTTACTGCGGCACTACCAGGTGCCGATCGATGGCGCACATGCGGTAATCATCGGCCGGGGTGTAACGGTAGGACGACCGCTTGGCCTGTTGCTGACCAGGCGCTCGGAAAATGCAACGGTGACACTGTGTCATACCGGCACCAAGGACGTTGCGGCGGAGATCGCGCGGGCAGATATCGTGATCGCGGCTGCCGGAGTGCCCGGTTTGGTGACCGCGGACATGGTGAAGCCGGGTGCTGCCGTATTGGATGTCGGGATCACCCGAACCCCTGGCGGTTTGGTGGGCGATGTGCATCCGGACGTTGCTCGGGTCGCTGGATTTCTGGCGCCGATGCCCGGCGGGGTTGGCCCCATGACCAGGGCAATGCTCCAGACCAATGTGGTCATCGCGGCCGAGAAGCGCTATCTGCCAGAGGGCATGGCGAGCACCTGGTGAGTGGTGAAATTCCTGACCGACCACGGGAGGACAACCTGTCCCGGGAGTTCTGGGACAGTGCCGCCCGTGAGGATGCGATGTGGCACATCGCCACCGGGGTGGCTCCCAACCGCGAGGCGTTCTTCATCTCCGGTCGGCAGGAGACCGACATCTTCCTCCAGTTGGCCGGTATCGACCCGGACGAGAACGCTACCGTTCTCGAGATCGGTTGTGGCACCGGGCGAATGACTACCCGGTTGGCCGAGATGTTCGGCCGGGTAATCGCGTTGGATATATCCGCCGAGATGTTGGATCGAGCTCGATCGAATCTGGCTCATCATCACAATATCGAGTTCCTGCACGGCAACGGCGCTGACCTGAGCGGCGTCACCGACAGTAGCGTTGATGTGATTTTCTCCTACATCGTGATGCAGCACATCCCCACCATCGAGGGGCAGCTGTCCTATTTCCGGGAGTCCCGTCGCGTCCTCAAACCCGGTGGCAAGGCGGCAATTCAGATTCGCAGCAGTGCCTTTCGCGCTCGTGGCCTGGATTGGGCCGGTCCCTTCGCCCACCGGCTGAGCGGGCGGCGAGTGTTCTCCAGAGCTTGGCGGGGCACACGCATCCCGCGCGCCGCATTATTGGCAGCAGCCTCGGGTTCTGCAGTTTCCGAATCCGGCCCGAAGGCCAGAGTGGAACTTGTCCCGCATGGAGGTCGCCATCTGTGGGTGTTGCTGACCCGTGGGGAACGCTGATGCCCGAGCAAGCACCCAAGAAAGGCGCACCCGATGGTGGGCCGGTCGGCGGCACCTGGCGCACCGCGGTTCCCATGCTGGTGGTGGTGGCCTGGCTGCTGGCCGGTCTCATTCTCATTTCATTGGCGCATTGGCGGCGGGGGACCGGCAGCCTGGCAATTGCGTTGGCCCTGGCGGCCGGCCTGCGGTTGTTCGTCGCACCGGAGAAATTGGGTCCGCTGGTGATCCGTTCAAAAACTTTCGATGTGCTGTTCTGCTTACTGTTGTCCGGGCTGCTGATAGCGCTCGGGTTCGGCTGGTTCTCCGTCGAAAACTTGAACTGAGAAACGTTGTTAGCCAGGCGGAGTCGAAATCCGAACTCAATATTTATTGGGTTCGCCCAGCACCCGGCTGAACACCCGGCACAGGATTGCTGCTTCCTCATCGCTCAGCGATCCGGTGAACTGCTCGTCGATACCGGCCATATGCACGATGGCTGCTGAGCGCAGCGCGGAACGTCCCGCTTTGGTAAGGCTGACAACCACGCCACGTCCATCGGACGGGTCGGGGAGGCGTTCGACCAAACCGGAAACCTCGAGGCGTTCGACCCGACGGGAAAGACCGGGTTGGGATAACACCAATTGACCCAGCAGATCCTTCAACCGAAGTTTGCCACCGGCCTGGGAAAGCTGCACCAGGACGTCGTAGGTGCCGAAGGGAACTTCCCCCGCTCGGTCCAGATCAGCGGACAGCCGTTCCATCAATTTGGCATGAGCATGCAGAAATAGCACCCAGGCATCCATCTGCGCCTCCGGAATCGCAATCGGCTTCTTCATAACGTCGACTCCTTCCCTCTTTGCCAGAACACCTCAATCGGCCGGCTCAAACCGACCGCAGCGGCGTGTTCCCCTGGCGGGTCTTATGCGCGAGCATCAATGTACTCGCCGCGAGAGTAGGTTCTCCGCTGATGCTGGTGAGCGGCATCAAATAGTTAGCAGTACGCTTGTACTGGCATTGGAGCAAGGACAAAGCACCAGCGAAGAGCAGTACCGAGAGGAGTGTCGACAACTCATGTCGAAGATCAAGGTAGTGGGCACCGTCGTAGAACTCGATGGTGATGAGATGACTCGGATCATCTGGCAGTTCATCAAGGAAAAGCTGATCCTGCCGTATCTGGATGTCAACCTCGACTACTACGACCTGGGTATCGAACACCGGGACGCGACCAACGATCAGGTCACCATCGACGCCGCCAATGCCATCAAGAAACACGGCGTGGGCGTCAAATGCGCCACCATCACCCCCGATGAGGCGCGCGTCGAGGAGTTCGGCCTGAAGAAGATGTGGGTATCGCCCAACGGAACAATTCGCAACATCCTCGGTGGCGTGGTGTTCCGTGAGCCGATCATCATCTCGAACATCCCGCGACTGGTTCCGGGTTGGACGCAACCGATCGTCATTGGCCGCCACGCTCACGGTGATCAGTACAAGGCAACCAACTTCAAGGTTCCGTCAGCGGGCAAGGTCACCATTACCTGGACCCCGGCCGACGGCAGCGCGCCGATCGAACACCAGGTTGTCGACATGGCACCCGACGGTGGCGTGGTGATGGGCATGTACAACTTCAACAAGTCCATCGAGGATTTCGCCAGGGCATCCTTCGCCTACGGATTGCAGCGCAATTACCCGGTCTATCTGTCCACCAAGAACACCATCTTGAAGGCCTACGACGGGGCCTTCAAAGACATCTTCCAGGAAATCTTCGACGCTGAATATGCAGAAAAATTCGCTGCTGCGGGCCTTACCTACGAACACCGGTTGATCGACGACATGGTCGCCTCCGCGATGAAGTGGGAAGGCGGCTACGTCTGGGCCTGCAAGAACTACGACGGCGATGTGCAGTCCGATACCGTGGCGCAGGGTTTCGGCTCGCTCGGCCTGATGACCTCCGTGCTGATGACCCCGGACGGCCAGACCGTCGAGGCCGAGGCCGCTCACGGCACGGTTACCCGCCACTACCGTCAGCATCAGGCAGGCAAGCCCACCTCCACCAACCCGATTGCTTCCATCTACGCATGGACCGGAGGCCTCAAGCACCGCGGCAAGCTCGACGGCACCCCTGAAGTGATCGCCTTCGCCGAGGCGCTGGAAGACGTGATCATCAAGACGGTGGAGAGCGGCAAGATGACCAAGGACCTGGCTGCCCTGGTCGGCCCCCAACAGGAATGGCTGACCACCGAGGACTTCCTGGCTGCTCTTGACGAAAATCTGCAGGCCCGATTGGGCTGATTTCGGTAGCGAGCATTTTCGGCCCGGCAAAGCGGCGTGAACCGCGATGCCGGGCTTTTTGCTGGTTACCGCGCGTTGCGACTTTTTTCGGCAGTTGGACCAGTTGCCGGCCGAACGGGGTCTGGGCAACTTGTGAATTTCCGATAACGTGATCGAGCCATGATCCATTCGGCGGTAGGGGTTTTAGGTCGATCGGTGTCGGGTACGTACTGCAGGGCCCGATTGCGGGTCGATGCCGGCGAGGAGCACTCGTTCGGTTGGTTTGTAGGAGGTAAACATGTTAGGCCTGATCGTAAGCTTGATCGTCATCGGACTCATCGCCGGCGCCATCGCCCGGTTGTTGGTGCCGGGCAAGCAAAACATCTCGATCCCGATGACCATCGTCCTGGGCATCGTCGGTTCATTTGTGGGCGGATTCCTGGGATATCTGATTTTCCACAAGGACGGACAGGATGGCTTTTTTCAGCCGGCCGGTATTGTCGGGTCTATTATTGGTTCCGTAATTGTCCTGCTGCTGTGGCTTAAATTTGGAAATAAGTCGCGCGTCTGATTTTGCCGTACTTCGTTTATCTATCGCGCAGCTCTGCCGCGCAACGACTCAAGGAGGCCGCAGTGGGTATTGGACTTGGTATCTTTCTCATCGTCGTGGGAGCGATTCTCTCATTCGGCGTGAAAGCGTCCCTGGCTGATTTCGATTTGACCACTATTGGTTACATCCTGATGGGCGGCGGTGTTCTGGTGATACTGCTGACGCTGGTGGTGCTGATGCCGCGCACACGTCGGGCGCGCAGTACGGCTATCACCACGGACGCTCAGGGTCGTCAGGCAGTTACCGAGCGGGATGACCGAATCTCCGGCGTCTGACTGGGCAATTCGTGATCGGTGCGGAAAGACCTGTTCCAATCGGTGTTGGATCGGACCAGACCTCGGTCGCCGCAAGCACTCCCGTTCTTGTCGGCAACGCATCCATCGATCGTTCGGCAGACCCGCCAGCGCTGTGAATGACAGCTCTGGCGGGTTTGTTGCATCCTGGTCCGGTCTGGCATCAAGACGCTTTGACGGAAATCTGTCCGATCAACTGTGAGGCATTTGCGCCTGACAGATAGCTCGCAGACCCACTGGATACGAAAAATCCTTCCTCGCAGTGGGCGTGCGACTGCCTGGGACGCCCGCGGAGGTGCTGTTGGCCTGTGCCCCAAAAAGAGAGGCTCCACCTGTGCTGCGAGTTGCGGCTTTCAATGTCAACGGAATCCGGGCAGCGGTACGTCGAGGCTTCACCACCTGGGTGGGGCAACGGCAGCCGGATGTGATCTGCCTGCAGGAGGTGCGGGCGCCGCCCACCGCGATCCCGGTCGAGGCGGTGCAGGGATACCACCTGTCCTACCACGAGGGGAACCAGCCCGGTCGAGCCGGCGTCGCGGTGCTGAGCAAAATCGCGCCCCTGGCAGTCCGAGTCGGATTCGGGGATGCGGAGTTCGATCTGCAGGGGCGGTATATCGAGGTGGACCTGCCGGGAATTACGGTCGGCAGCCTTTACCTGCCGAAGGGGGCGGCCGATGGCGCGATCCTGGAATCAAAAATGCGCTTCATGGCCGAGTTTGCCGCCCACACCGCCAAGGCTGCTCGCCGCGCCAAGCGCCACAAACGGGAGTTTTTGGTCTGCGGCGACTACAACATCGCCCATAGCGAGCTCGACCTGAAATCGTGGAAGACGAACAAGAAATCGCCGGGATTTCTGCCGCAGGAGCGCGCCTGGATGGGCGATTTGATCGGTGCCGGCGGTCTGGTGGACGTGCTCCGCAAGTTGCATCCCGACGTACCCGGGCCGTATTCGTGGTGGTCGTGGCGTGGAAAAGCCTTCGACAATGACAGTGGGTGGCGAATCGATCATCATCTGGCGACGCCCAGGCTGGCGGAGCGAGCGATCACGGGTGCCGTCGATCGGGAGGCCAGCTACGCCGAGCGCATCTCCGATCATTCACCGGTGGTGGTTGATTACGACATCTGATCCAGCCCGTAAATTTTCCGGGAGTGGCCAAACGGGGCGCAGGCCTCACAATTTTCTCAAACGTGTTGTTAAAAAATAGTTCTCGAGCAAGGTTCAGAGTTCGCGAATATGAATTATCGCCACCGTGCCGTTCAGTCTGACAGTTATTACGCCGGCCTCACGACGAAGAATGACATCCTCCACCCCGATCGGCGAGATATCTTCCCCCCCGATCTGGCACTGTCCATCCAATCCCACTACCAGCAACGCTTCCTTCTCCACGATGCGTACGGGCAGATCCCGGTCGGCCGATGAACTGAAAATCTCCATCCTTCCGGCGAATTGACCTCGACGCACCATAAGGTTCAGATCCCGCGTAGGTCCCCGCAGTAAATGTGCGGTGATAGCTGCTTCACCCGGGAACCGGTAGGTGGTGAATTTCCCCAGTTGGTGAACCTTGTCGTCCAGATCCAGGTCCATCCCGGCGCCATCGATGACCGCGATGGTGCGATCGATTCCGGGGAACGTTGAGAACGGTCCATCATCGACGACCTCTGCGATGCTGACCCGCCAGCCAAAGTCTTCCAGCGAGCTTCCGGCCGGATGAGTGGCGAGCTGAAAGGTTTGACCACCACCGTTTTTCCAAGGCTGCCCGGTGCGTCCGCTGGCCGGCAAAAGCTGCGAGGCGCTCATCTTGCGCCTTTCGGGACCGGGCCGAGCGATGCACGCATCATTGGTGTGGGTTCCAGAATCTTCTTTCGGCTCCGCTTTCCGGTTTCGATGGAGTGCACGGTCCGATCGACGACTTCGCTCACGAGTTGTTCCACCGGCCAACGGTAGCTGGCCAGCGGGGGAGTCAGGAGGGCGGATACCGGTCGATCATCGAATCC
>JBBSUU010000055.1:0-10364 GCA_038234115.1 Mycobacteriales bacterium | reverse complement strand
GGGACCGCCGCTTGGTCAGCTTCTGGGTGATGCCGAGCTCGCGGCAGGTCCGTTCGAAAAGCACCTCAGCCGGAAGGGGTCGGGTGAACCGTCCGGTGAACTGCTTCCCGTTGTCGGTAAGAACTTCGAAGGGAACCCCATAGTTGTTTGTGGCGTTGAGGAATGCCTCGACTACGGCATTTCCGGAGGGTCGCTCCAGCACGGCTGCGACGACTACGAAGCGGGAGTGGTCGTCGATACCGGAGAGCAGTGTGCAGCTTCGCCCGTCGGCCAGAAGCACACCGCCGACCAGGTCCATCTGCCAGAGCTGCATCGGTGTTTCTCGTTGCCACCGCTTGTATTTGCGCGGGTGTCGCTGCTCTTGGGCTCGGACCAGTCCGTTGCGGACCAGAATCCGATGCACCGTCGCTCGGGCCGGCACAGGCTGCTCACCTGCTCGTTTGAGCTCGAAAACAATCCTTCGGGCACCCCAGCGTCGGTGCTCACGACGCAACTCGCAGATCTGCGCCTCGACGACCGCATCGACCTTCGTCGGCGAACCGTGAGGCCGTCGGGACCGATCCTGCAAGCCGGGCAACCCCTCAGCGTCATAGCGCATTCTCCATGAAGTCACCGACTGTCGCGATACCCCGTAACGAGCGGCCACCTCAGTCACCGACTGGCCGTCTTTGACCTCCAGGACGGCACGGTAACGCTGCTCGGCCAGTACGGCGGCCCGTTCACGATCCTCGTCTGCAGCACCCACGAATCAATGATCGGAGATCATCCGAGAATGTCAAGCCTGTCCCGATAACGATATGTCAAGTATGTCCTGAGTCCTCACACCATCAACGAACTGATTTCGTCGGCAATCAACGCCTTGATTGCAGGTTCAGACTTGAAGCTAGAGCAAGTAGCTGTTGCTCTCGGCATGAGCGTCTCGAACTTCTATCGCAAAACGATGCACGGCGGCGCTTGGAAGGCTCAGGAGGTCTATGACCTCGCCCAGTATTTCGACGTCGAAGTCAGTGATTTGTTTGATGGCTTGGGTGGGTTGTTTACCCGGTCACCCCGGGATACACAAAACCCCCGGCCGGCTGATGCCGATCGGGGGGCTGTGTGGCCAGGGCCGGGATCGAACCGGCGACCTTTCACTTTTCAGGCGAACGCTCGTACCGACTGAGCTACCTGGCCTCAAACAAGAGGCCGGGTTCAGTTACCTGAACCCGGCCCCTGTTTGGCGACCCTGACGGGACTCGAACCCGCGACCTCCGCCGTGACAGGGCGGCGCGCTAACCAACTGCGCTACAGGGCCTTGCAAACTACCGAAACAATTGACTTCGTCACTGCGTACCCCCAACGGGATTCGAACCCGTGTTACCGCCGTGAAAGGGCGACGTCCTAGGCCACTAGACGATGGGGGCTGGAGTAACTCTGCCTTACTCTTGCCTCCAACGGGTGTCCGTTGGGAGCTTGGTAACTATAAGGCAGGCGCGGCATAGTTCTCAAATCCGCTGCATCTTCGCAGACCACAGACGTACAACGGCAATCGTCCAGCCTCGTCCACAACGCCACCCTAAGCTCACAGGCATGAAACTAGCGATCCTGGGTGGCGGCGGATTCCGGGTCCCGCTGATCTACCGCACCATTCTCAACGAGGATGTGCACCGGGTCGTTGACGAGATCGTGCTCTACGACGCCGACTCGGCTCGCCTGGCCGCGATCGAATCAGTACTCACCGCGCTGGATGATCAAGCGCCGCCTGGACGAGGTCTCCGGCGGTCCGTCACTACCGATCTGGATACCGCACTGGCCGGCGCCGACATCATCTTCGCCGCAATTCGGGTCGGTGGCCTGAAGGCCCGGGCCAATGACGAGCGGGTGGCGTACCGCCATGGCGTCATCGGCCAAGAAACCACCGGGGTCGGCGGGCTGGCCTACGCCCTGCGCACCCTGCCGGTGATGCGCTTCATTGCGGACCGGGTCGCCGAGCTGGCGCCCAAGGCGTGGCTGATCAACTTCACGAACCCGGTCGGCATCATCACCCAGGCGCTGAGTGCGACGCTGGGCGCGAAAATTATCGGCATCTGCGATACCCCAATCGGTCTGGCCCGACGTGCTGCCCGGGGTCTGGGGCTGGATCTGAGTTCGGTTGCCATCGACTACGTCGGCCTGAACCATCTCGGGTGGTTACGCGGACTCAGTATCGACGGTTCGAATCGGCTTCCGGATCTGATTTCCGATGCCTCGGTGCTCGGCCAACTGGAAGAAGGCAAGGTGTTCGGCGCAGCTTGGATCCAGGCGCTCGGCTGTTTGCCCAACGAATATCTGCACTACTACTACCAGCGGCGAGAAGCTCTGGCCGCTGGCGGGTCCGGGGTCTCCCGAGGCGAATTTTTGCTGGCTCAGCAGCGCCCGTTCTTCGCTGCCTCGCACGCCGACCCGAATGCGAGTCTGGCCCTGTGGACGGCAACTCTGGCGGAACGGGAGCAGACCTATATGGCCGATGCCCGCGCGACGGGTGAGCAGCGGGACCCGCAGGACTTCGGCGGCTACGAACGGGTAGCACTGGATCTGATGACAGCATTGCTGCACAACGCACCGAGTACCCACATCTTAAATGTTGCATCGGCCGGGGTTATCCCGGGGATGGATGCTGCCGAAGTTGTCGAGATCCCCTGCCTGGTAGACGCTTCCGGGGCCCACCCGTTACCGCTTGCGGCGATGTCAGCGGCTCAGTACGGCCTGGTGCGGACCGTCAAAGCAGTAGAGGAGCTGACGATCGCGGCCGCCGCCACCGGGTCTCGTGAGCTGGCCTGGGCGGCGTTTGCGCAACATCCACTGGTGGACGGGGTGTCGACGGCCAAGGCCCTGCTGGACGACTACCTGGCCACGGATCCGCTTCTGGCGCAGACGCTGCGGCGCTGATCGCGAAGCCGTGGGCAATGCCGGACCCGAGCACCCAGTACAAGGCGGTGGCCACAGTGCACCGGTGGAATCTGTGCGCTGTGACCACCACTTGCAGGCTCGGGTGGCGTGGACGGCCCTAGCCGGTGATGGCGTCGTTCGCGTCGGCCTGGCCGGTCGTCAAGGCCTGCGCCACCGGGAGTCGTCCGAGGAAGGCCTCCTGCAGTTGCGCGTCCAGTGCGGTGTAACCGGCGCCGAAGTTGGCTCCGACCGGGCCCGGCGTGGTGTCGCCTTCGGCCTGCGTGACGAAGGCAGAGACATCGACTCCCTTGTCCTGCCAGTACTTCAGGAATCCGGCCTGCGCCGAATTGACCGCCGGGAAGGCAACACCGTTCTCGCCCAATGCAGCCTGACCCTGCGCGGTTCCCAACCACTTGAGCACCTGGATCGTCTCCGGCAGATGGGCCGACTTGGCATTGCCCACCGCTGCGACACCGGTGACCACCGAAACAGCGCCGCTCGGTCCGGCCGGCAACGGAGCGATCGCCCAGTTGAAGTCGACCGCATCGGAGATGTTCTTCAGGTTGTACGGTCCGGACTGGAACAGCGCCATCTTGCCCTGGGTGAACTGGTCACGGGAGAAGTCGCCATTGGTGTTGGTGTCGGCCGCCGACGGCGCGACGTGGCTCTTGTTGATCAGGTCCACCAGATACTGAACGGCGGCAACACCTTCCGGTGTGTCGATCGAGAAGTTATCCCCGTCCTGCAGCGCGGCACCATTGGAGGCCAGGTAGTTCAGCAAAATGGCCTGCAAATCCAATCCCGCGTTATAGCCGTACTGTTTCACCGTCGACGGATCGAAAGCTGCGTCAGCGGCGTTCTTTCCGGCAGCGTCCAAGGTCAGTTTCTGTGCTGCCGGCAGCAGGGTGTCCGCCGCGCCCGCCGGATCCCAGGTCAAGGCCGACGGATCGACACCGGCCGCGTCGGTGAGGTCCTTGTTGTAGAACAGGGCAATCGAGTCCCAGATCTGCGGTACACCCCACAGTTTGCCGTCTCGTTTGTACTGCTCGGTGACAGCCTGATTCCAGTCGCCGCCGCCGTCGCCCACTTCGGTCCCGACGTCGATCAGGTTGCCGTTGTCGGCGTAAAGACCGTAGCTGGAAGAGTTGATCCAGAAGATATCTGCGGCCGTGTTGGAGGCGATATCCAACGGCAGCTTCGACCAGTAGTCGCCCCACGGAACCTGCTCGACGTTGACCTTGATATTCGGGTTGGCCTTGGTGAATTCGGCAAAAGACGCCTCGTAGGCCGGCGCAGCCTGGTCGTCCCAGAGGCGGAAGGTGAGGGTCACCTGCTCGCCGGAACCAACCGAACCAGCTGATTCCGGAGTTGACCCCGCAGATTCGGGCTCGCTCCCGGCGCCCGCGCCGGCAGCGGTAGTAGCGCCGGCAGCGGTAGTAGCGCCGGCAGCCGTGGTGGGGGCGGTCGTTTTGTCGCTGGAACTCGCGGGCGAGCACCCGGCGACGGCCAGTGCGGTGACGGCAGCCGCGGCGATCAGCCGCAGGGTGGTTCTGGTGTTCACGTGATTCCTTTCGGTGGCGGGAACTTCGGTCTGGAGAAGAAATCAGCGGGAGCCGGTGATTCCGATAGATCTGACAATCTGGCGTTGAAAGATGATAAACAGCAGCACTAGTGGCAACATCGCCACCGTCGTTGCTGCCATGACCAACGTCCAATTGTTCTCGTATTGTGATTGAAGATAGGTGGTTGCAACTGTCATCACCTGCCAGGTCTGTGAGGTGGTAATGGTTTTCGGCCAGAGGAAATCGTTCCACTGGGTGACAACGGTGATCAGGAGCAAGGTGGCCAGAATTGGCCGATTCATCGGTAGTACCACGCTCCAGAGAGTTCGCATCGGACCGGCGCCGTCGAGCTTCGCCGCGTCCAACAGCTGGGTGGGTACAGATCGAAAGTTCTCGCGCAGCAGGAAGATCGCGTACGGAGAAGCAAACATGAACGGCACCACGATCCCGGCAAAGGTGTCCCGAAGACCAACTTCGGAGACCATCATGAACAGCGGTATCGCCGTCACGATGGGCGGCACCATCATGGTGGAAAGGTAGACCCAGAACAGCGCGTTGCGACCAGGGAAATCCAACATGGCAAAGGCATAGGCGGCCAATACCGACCCGACCAGTTGTCCGATCACCAGTACGACCACGACCTGGATGGTCACCACGATGGGCACCAGGAAGTTGATCGAACCGGTGAACAGCGATTGGTAGTTTTCGAAGGTGACCGGGGACGGCAACGACAGGGTGGGCGTGGTGGCAAATTGTTTCGGCGATTTCAGCGAGGTCATCAGCGACATCAGAAATGGCGCCAGCGTGAGCACCGCAGCCGCGATGAGAAACAGATAGGTGATCGCATTTGCCGCGATGGGCCGCAAATCCGAGCGCGTCGCCGGTGCAGATTTCTGCAGGGTAAGGGTCATCAGCGCGCTCGCTCAGGACATGTCATAGGTCAACCGCTTTCGGAAATAGAGCTGCTGACCGACGGTGACTAACACCAGGACCACCAATAGGATGACTGCCATCGCCGCGCCGCGGCCGATCCGTAGCGACTCGATCCCTTCGGAGTAGATCCGGGACGCGATCACGTCCGTTCGACCTGCCGGACCACCACCGGTCATCGCATAGACGGTATCGAAGATCTGGAAGGAGGAAATTACGCTGGTCACCGAAACGAAGAACGTCGTGGGACGCAGCAGTGGCATGGTGATCCGCCAGAGGGTCTGAAATGCGTTGGCACCATCGAGTTTGGCTGCCTCGTACACCGAGATCGGGATTTGTTGCAGGCCGGCGAGGAAGAAGAGTGACACATATCCGACCTTGCTCCAGATGTGGACCACTGCCACCGACGGCAAAGCCAGTCCGAGGTCGGAGAGCCACTCGATCCGGACCCCGAGGATCGCGTTCAGTGCGCCATCGGTCGGTGCGAAAATCCATTTCCACACCACACCGAGCGCTAATGGCGCACAGACCCAGGGCAACACGTAAAGAACTCGCAAGGCGCTCGTCCCGGGTAATTTACGGTTCAACATCACCGCGAGCAGGAGACCCAAAATTACCGTCAGTGGTATTGCCAGGGCCGTGAAGAGAATCGTCACCCAGATCGAGTTCAGAAACTTCCGGTCACCGAACAAATATGAGAAATTGTCGGTCCCCACCCATTCCAGGGGTGAGATCAGATTCCATTTTGCGAACGCCAATGCGATAACAATTCCCACCGGTGCGAGCAGGAAGACAAAGACACCGATCAAACTGGGTGCGAGAAACCCGTAGCCGGTGAGGAGTCTACGTAATCCGCCGCTGCCGGCCGTGCGTGATACTGGCGTCGAGCGTCCTTCCACCAGCGTTTGTGTTGCCATCCGACCCCCTCTGGAAAATTATTAAAGATCCGCGCGCAGACCGATCGTCGCCCAAGCCCGCCGCACCGACGTCTCATGGTCGGTCGGCAGCACATCTCGTAGAAACGCGTATCGCCGGACCAACTGTCGGGCCGCACTGTTGGTGGCCGAAGCAGCTTCGGCGCCGGCGAACCAATCAGCGATGTCTCCCCACCCCGGCGCCGCCAGTGACCCGCCGAACTGCTGAGTGGACAATGCCGCATTCAGATTGGCAAAGGCCAGTCGATCCGCCAACGCCCACTCGGCCAAGGTTCCAAGAACGAAAGCAGCACCGAAGACATCACCGGCACCCGTAGTGTCCAGCGCCGAGACCGGCAAAGTCGGTACGGCGACCTTCTCCCCCGTGGTCTGGTCGATCGCGATCGCCCCTTCGGTACCGCAGGTCACAATCGCCACCGGCACCCGGCCGGCCAGCGCGCGAAGAGCCTGCTCCGGCGTACTGGTTTTGGTGTAACTGGTCGCCTCCACCACGTTGGTGAGCAGGGCATGACATCGCCCCAGATCCTCCAGTGATCCGGTCTCCCACTGATGCGTCGGATCCCAGCCGACAGATCCGAAGATGAGACATCCATCCTCGTAAGCAGTTTTGACCCAGGCCTGCGGTGTGCAACCCAGAGCCACCACCGCTGCCCTGGCCCGGGGAGGGCGGCCGATCATTTCATCCAGACTCACCGGTGGAGTATGGGCATGGGTGACCAACGCCCGGTCACCGCCATAGGCCAGCGAAATGGTCATCGGCGAATGCCAATTGGGAATGGTTCTGGATCGGGACAGATCGATAAATTCCTGGTCGGCCAGCGCAACCCGGCAAAACTGCCCATAGGCATCGGACCCGAAGGCAGCGGCCAGCGAGGTTCGCAGCCCGAGCCGAGCTGCCGACACCGCCAGGTTGGCGATACCGCCGGGACATGAACCCATACCGGAGGCGAATGTTTCGGTACCCGGCGCCGGCGCATGCGCAAATCCGGTGAAGATGATGTCCAGGAACACATCTCCGGCCAGAAAGAGGTCGAATTGGGGGTCTTGGTGTTGCCGGATCAGCGCAAGTGGATCATGTCGTATCGGTCGGGTCGAAGTATGCGATCCGGCCTGGGGGCCATTGCGCGGCCCGCTCTGGTTACTGGTCACTTGTCTCCCCCCATCTTGCTGGTGTTCGGCCATCCTCAGACAGTCAAGGTGCCATAGACAGACGGGAAACGACAAGGCAACAGAAACGGCGATTAATACCGTGGCCGAGCACCCGTCGACCTAGCGGAACCTACTCCTGCCCCTCGACCAGCCATCACACGGTGTGCTAACTTCACCGACGAAGGTCACGAGTGTTAGCGAAAAGCCCTGGCTCGTTAACCGGCAACCCTCCTACCGCGGTGGGGTGCCCCAGGTGAAGACCTGGCCGCGCGGAAAACTCCGTCGGCAAGCGCGGGTAGATCACACCTCCCGACTCCGGTCTGAGTCGAATGTTGTGGTCGCCCAAAAGTTTTGGGAGCTGTCATGAGTCTGATCCTGGATAAGCTGAGCTGTCTGCAGGCCCTTCGCCCGGACACCATCATCGGCCCGCATGCGCCGGGGCTGGAAATCGTCGGTGCCGGCCGTTCCGTGCCGCTCGCCGACGGTGGGTCCATCGAATATGCAAACCTTGACCACGGAGCATCGGCGCCGGCGTTGCGCGCGGTCAAGGAAGCCGTCGACGCGGTAACCGAACGTTATGCATCGGTGCATCGCGGCGCCGGCTTCCACTCAAAACTGTGCACCTCGCTCTACGAGGGCGCTCGGCAGCCGATCCGTAAATTTGTCGGGGGCAGGGCCGACGATGTCGTCATCCACACCAAGAACACCACCGACTCGTTCAATCTGCTGTCACACTGCCTGCCCGCCGGGACCACGGTCATCGTGTTCGAAACCGAGCACCATGCAGCACTTCTGCCTTGGGAGCGACACACCGTCGAGCGCTTGGCCGCCCCTGCCTCTCGCGCGGATGCGGTCATCGCCGTCGCGCAGGCCTGTGAAATTGCTGCCGCCAACGGTCCGGTTCTGGTCGTCCTGACCGGCGCCTCAAATGTCACCGGCGAGATCTGGCCGGTGCGCGAGATTGCCGAGGTCGCGCATGCCAACGGCGCACGAGTGGCATTGGATGCGGCACAGCTGGCACCGCACCGACCGTTTTCCATCACGGAGCTGGGCGTCGACTACGTGGCAATATCCGGACATAAGCTCTACGCGCCTTACGGTTCCGGTGCGCTCATCGGTCGCGCGGATTGGCTGGCCGCCGCCGCTCCCCACTCGATCGGCGGCGGGGCCACGGCGACGGTGACGGACACCGAGACCACCTGGAAGCCGTTGCCGGAGCGCCATGAGGCCGGGACCCCCAACATCGCGGGAGTCATTGCCCTGGCCACCGCCTGTCATGCGCTCCAGACCGCTGATCGGGAGCATCTGACCCGCGTTGAAGAGCGTCTGACCAGCCAGCTCACCCAAGGTCTTGCCGCTATCCCGGGTGTCACCGTGCACACCCTGTTCGGCGGCGCTGCGAAGACCATCGGGGTAGCAACTTTCACTGTTGCGGGCCAACCGGCCAATGTCGTGGCCGCGGCACTTTCTGCCGAATATGGGATCGGCGTGCGCGACGGCGCGTTCTGCGCGCAACCGTTGGTACGCAAGCTTTTGGGGGCCGCCGGTTGCACATCTGTTGATGGGAGCGGGCAGGCCATCCGCGCCTCCCTCGGACTGGCGACCACCAGCGAGCACGTGCAGCGACTGATCGATGCGGTCCGTGCCATCGCCGTGCAGGGTTTGGCCCGCCGATACGTCACGGTGCAGGGGCGTCCGCAGCCATTGATCGACAGCCGGCAGTTGCCCAAACTTGTTGACTGGCAGTAGGCCTGCGCAAAAGGAATGGTGTTTTAACTACCGATTAGGTAGTTAAAACACCATTCCTTGCAAGCCTTGCTGGATCAGGCGTCCTTGTCCTTCTTTGTCAGCACCGAGCCGGCCGAAGCGACCTCCCGGGTTCCGGTCAGTTCTTCTGCGACGCCATCGGCGGTAATACCTTCCACCGAGGCGTTGGCAACTGCTGCGATCGCATCGGCCGCAGCCTCTTCCTCCTGACGTTCCTGCAGCGCCGACTTCTGGCGCAGTGGAACCTCTTTCATCTTCACGATGAAGGCCAGGCCGAGAACCATGACACAGGCAGCCAGGATGTACACGATGTGGGTGGAGTCCACGAAACCCTGCTGGATGGGCCGGGCAAGGACCGGATCAAGGGTGCCCAGGAACTGCGAGTCGCTGCCCAGATTTGCCAACTTGGCTTGGAACTGCGCCGGGGACAACCCGGAAACGGCAAGTGCCTGCTGATAGGCCGGAGTGGAGGCGGCAGCGGTCACCCGCTCCACAACATTGCTCTGCAGCCCGTTGAACAGCAGCGACAGGAAGACTGCGGTGCCGATGGTGCCACCGGTACCACGGAAGAAGGTGGCCGACGAGGTGGCAACGCCGATATCGCGCCCCGGCACCACGTTCTGCACGGCCAGCATCATGGTCTGCATATTCAGCCCCAGGCCGAGGCCCACCAGCAAGAAGTACAGCGCCAGCAGTAGGTAGGAGGTGTCGACGGTGACGGTCAGCATCAACAGGAACGCCGCGACCAGGAGGATCGCTCCGACCAGCGGGAAGATCTTGTATCGCCCGGTCTTGGAGGTGGCGATACCGGATCCCATGGACCCGCCCATCAGACCGACCATCATCGGCAGCAGCCAGAGACCGGATTCGGTTGGGGTCGCACCCTTGACCAACTGCAGATAGAGCGGCAGGCATGCCAGTGCACCGAACATCGCCAGACCGATCAACACGTTGATCGTCAGGCCAAGGCTGAAGTTGCTGTTCTTGAACAGCCGCATTGGGATCAGCGCATCATCCTTCATCCGGAACTCGACGAAGATGAAAGCCGCGATTCCCAAGACGCCTAGGGCGATCATCAGCAGCGTGGCGGCCGAGCCCCACCCCCACTTGTTGC
>JBBSUU010000054.1:0-10365 GCA_038234115.1 Mycobacteriales bacterium | reverse complement strand
TCTGCCTTCGCGCCGGCCTCGGCGACCTCCACCCCGCGAACCCCGTAAAGGCCGGTCAACTGAGCGGCGCGGGCCGGGTAACGCTCGGTGAACAACAGGTCGGCGGGATCTTTTCCGCCATGGATGAATCCGGCCATCAAAGCTTCGCCGATTTTTCCGGCACCGATAATCGCAATCGTCATAGCGCTCAGGGTGCCACGGTCCGACCTCTGACGTTGCATTCTTAGCTGCGCCGCGGCCTATCGTTGGGTCGGTGAGCCCGACCCCTAAACAGCCGGAAAACCGAAACCCGCAGCTTCTGATCCTGGTTGCGATTATTGCCATCAGCTTGAACCTACGCCCGGCGGTGAACGGCCTCGGCGTCGTGATTCCGGAGATTCGCACTTCGCTCGGCCTATCCGGATCGGTGGCCGGGGCTCTCACTTCATTGCCGGTGCTCTGTTTTGCTTTGCTCGGTCTGGTGGCACCCACACTGGCGATTCGGTGGGGTCCGCAGCGGGTGATTGTCGCGGCGTTGGTAGCGCTGACGATCGGTCAATTGATCCGCACCCTGATCCCCGGTACAACATCGCTTTTCCTCGGTTCGATCCTCGCCCTGTCCGGGTTGGCCCTGTGCAACGTTTTGATGCCCGGAATCGTGCGGCGATACTTCCCCGATCGGATTGCGACTGTCACCGCGGTCTACACCACCTGTTTGGCTATCGGGGCCGCGCTGAGTGCAGCGCTGACCATCCCGATCGAGGACGCTTTCGGCGGCAACTGGCAATTGGGTACCGGTATTTGGGCCGCCACCTCAGCGGTGGCACTCATTCCGTGGGTGCTGATGGCAGTGCGCTCGTCGGTGCTCTCTTCGACGGCCGTGGCGCAGGCGGTGGCGCTGACGCGACTGTTACGAAGCCCACTGGCCTGGGGAATGGCGGTGTACTTCGGCCTGCAGTCGATGCAGGCCTACATCCAAATCGGTTGGCAGTCACAAATTCTCGTTGACGACGGGATGAGCGCCACCGCAGCCGGAGTCGCAGTCGGCGTTTACGCCGCCGTTGGGATTCCACTATCCGCGGTGTTGCCGATATTTGTCCGCCGCGAGTCGTGGATCCCCGGCATTGTGGTGTTCTTCGGGATCAGCTTTCTGGGCGGCTATCTCGGACTCATGCTGGCCCCATCGGCGGGGGTGTGGCTCTGGGTGATTTTGCTGGGGATCGGCAGCGGCGCCTTCCCACTTGCGCTGACTTTGGTGGCGTTGCGGGCTCGCACCCATGATGGCGTGTTGGCGCTGTCTGCGTTCACCCAGTGCGTCGGGTATTTGATTGCCGGTTCCGGACCCATCGCCTTCGGTGCGCTCCACGATGTGGCCGGCGGTTGGGGGGTGCCGATTGCCACGATGATGGCGCTGATCGTGGTGATGACAGTGGTCGGACTTTATGTGGCCCGTCCGCGGCAGCTCGAAGATCAGCTAGGAGCGCTTCAGAAGTAGCGCGGTTGCGGTCGCCGCCCGCCCCTCACCGCGGCCGGTCAACCCCAGTCCGTCGGTGGTCGTCCCCGCAACCGACACCGGCGCCCCGATCACCTCCGAGAGAACCCGTTGTGCCTCTTCACGTCTGGCACTGAGGCGCGGCGTGTTTGCAATGATCTGAACCGCGGCATTGGCGATCGTGTAACCCGCCTCGTCGACCAGCCGGACAACTTCGGTCAGAAGCGTGGCACCAGAGGCGCCGGCAAATTCTGGGCGATCGGTGCCGAACACCGCGCCGAGGTCACCGAGCCCGGCAGCGCTCAGCAACGCGTCGCACAGCGCGTGCGCTGCCACATCCCCATCCGAATGTCCCTGGCAGCCATCAACTTCCGGGAAGTACAGCCCGGCCAGATGGCATTCCCGACCGATTTCGATGGGGTGCACGTCGGTGCCGGTGCCAACTCTTGGCTGCATGTTTGGATTCTCCGGTGTGAAAAGGGCACGTGCGTCGGCCAGATCGGCGGCGGTGGTGACTTTGAAGGCGGCACGGTCGCCGGGAACCATGGTGGCGGAGATTCCAATTGCCTCCACCAGGCCGACATCGTCGGTGGCGGTGGTGTCCATCGCAATGGCGCGGGCGTGGGCGAGTTGCAGCACATCCGGTGAAAAGCCTTGCGGGGTTTGGACTATCCGAAGCGTGTCTCTGTCGACAACCCCCTGCGCGTGGCCGAGAGAATCAATAACGCGAATGGTATCGACCACTTCCAGCGCCGGAAACACTGACTGCGAACCAGATCTCACCGCAGCGATGACGGCTTCGATCACGGGGATAGGGACGAAGGCACGGGCAGCATCGTGCACCAGAACAACTTCCGGCGCGACTTCCAGCAGCGCAGCTTCAAGTGCGGCATTGACCGAGGCAACACGGTTTGCACCACCGATGACCACTCTGACCGAAGCGCCGAACGATGCCAAGGCCTGCTCGGCCCGGGCAATTTCGCCACTACCAACAGCGACATAGACGACATCAACGCCGGCATTTTTGAGTCGGTCGACGGCATGACACAGCAGCGGTCGACCATCGATGTCAACGAAGGCCTTCGGTACTCCGAGACCTAGACGTTCACCGCGACCAGCGGCGGGAACCAGGGCAACAACACTCACGTCGTCACCCTAGGCCCGCTGCTGAGTTAGGAAGCCAGAACTTCGTCGAGGCGATCGCTGGCTTTTTCCTCGTTGATGCCTTCGGCAAGAGCAAGTTCGGAAACCAAGATCTGACGGGCCTTGGCCAACATGCGCTTCTCGCCGGCCGACAGGCCACGCTCCCGGTCACGACGCCACAGGTCGCGAACGACTTCGGCCACCTTCTTGACATCCCCGGACGCGAGTTTCTCCAGATTGGCCTTGTAGCGACGCGACCAGTTGGTCGGCTCCTCGGTGTGCGGCGTACGCAACACATCGAAGACGCTGTTAAGGCCTTCCGTGTCCACTACATCGCGGACGCCGACGAATTCGGCATTATCCGCTGGGACCTTGACCGTCAGGTCACCCTGAGCGACCTTGAGCACGAGATACAACTTCTCTTCGCCCTTGACCATCCGGGTTTCAGTCGCCTGGATAAGAGCGGCCCCGTGATGGGGGTAGACGACAGTCTCGCCAACTTGAAAAACCATGAGTCTGCTGCCCCTTTCGATAACCCCATCTTAACACGCTTTCGGTGTGGTCGTTAACGTTGTCGCAGGTCAGGCGGTGTGGCACGCTTTGGGGAGGTATTGACAAAATGCGTCCGGTCGTGCATCCAGCCCACGAAGCACGACCATTCGAGTGAAACCAACGTCTCATTTCGCCCCACCCCATGCCCTTTCACCAGCAGCGCACCGGAAACGCAGGCACCCGACGTGCAACTTTTCGCTCCGGACGTCTACCCTTGAGCCAGTTACACCGCCAATTCTCTGCCTGTGCCCAAATCACGCAGAGAAGTTTCGTTGAAAGGGGACCCTCGTGGCCCGCATCGCCAAGTACTCGCGCCTTCGACTGGCTCCCGCCGTGGGTGTCGCGCTGGCCCTCGTGCTGTCCGGATGCGCCGCGGGTCAAGTTTCTCAAACAGCCAATCAGGTCGCAGCCATCGATGGCGCCAACGGCACCGTCGGATCGCTCGGTGTCCGCGATGTTCTCTTCGTGAGTACCCAGACCGGCGGTTACAAGGCCGGCGCAGATCTGCCGATGCGCCTCTGGGTGAGTAACAGTTCGGTGACCCCGGACACTTTGACCGGCATCAGCAGCCCGGCGGCCACGACCATTCAAATCGAGGGTGCAGCCGACATTCCGGCTCAGTCATTGGTGCAATTCACCACCGATTCCGCCGTGAAGATCACCCTGATGGGATTGACCCAGGATCTGCCCTATGGGCACTCGATTCCGTTGACGTTTACCTTCGCCACCGCCGGCTCGGTTCAGGTCAACGTCCCCATCGAAATTCCCACCGAACGCGTCGATACTTCCCGCGAGACCGTGAACATCCTGCCGGCCGAACACGGCAACATCTGGTTCGGTGGCGAAGGCGGCACCACCGAAGCGGGAAGTAACTGACCCAGGGCGTCATCTCTTTCCTCGTACTTCCACACCTCCCCGGCTCGGAGAGGGCAGGAAAGACACAAGAGGTGCGGAAATACGCCCAGTCCCAAGCCCCGAGATATTTTGCTCGAATTGCGAGTGCAACAAATGTCGGTGGTCACCTCTAGCGTTATCGGTATGGCTACGACCTCTGCAAAATCTGCCGGCCCCAAAGCCGCGCGACCGAGTTTCCACTGCACCGAATGTGGGCTGACGGTTGCCAAGTGGCATGGTCGCTGCCCGGAGTGCCAAGCCTGGGGAACCCTTACCGAGGTCGGGCCGGTCAGTGGAACGCTCCGAAAGGTCAGCGCCGGCCCGGTTTCCGAGCCGGCTCGTCGGTTATCGGAAATTAGTGCCGATTCCATCAGTGTCCGCCCCAGCGGCATCGGCGAATTGGACCGTGTCCTGGGTGGTGGTCTGGTTCCCGGGTCAGTGGTTCTACTCGCGGGTGAGCCGGGGGTCGGAAAGTCCACGCTATTGCTGGCAGCGGCCCAATCCTGGGCCGAACGAGGCAACGGTCCAGTACTCATCATCACCGGTGAAGAGTCGGCCGAGCAGGTCAGACTGCGGGCCGGCCGCATCGGAGCTTTGCATCCCGATGTATATCTCGCCGCCGAAACTGAGCTGTCCGCGGCGTTGTCGCATATCGATACGGTCAAACCCGGATTGCTGATCGTGGATTCGGTACAGACTATCGCCGCTGCCGAGATCGAGGGTAGCGCAGGCGGTGTCACTCAGGTCCGCGCAGTGGCCTCAGCGCTGACAGCGGTAGCAAAACAGCGGGCAATGGCCACGGTGCTGGTCGGACATGTCACCAAGGACGGCGCCATCGCCGGCCCCCGAGTGCTCGAGCACCTGGTGGACGTGGTTCTGCACTTCGAGGGTGACCGCCACTCCAGTCTTCGATTGGTGCGCGGCATCAAAAATCGGTTCGGACCATCTGATGAGGTCGGCTGCTTCCAGATGGCCGGGGACGGCATCATTTCGCTGGCCGATCCTTCCGGGCTGTTCCTCTCCGCTCGCCGCGCTGCGGTGCCGGGGACCTGCGCGACCATCGCGGTGGAAGGACGCCGAGCCCTCCCGGTGGAGATCCAGACACTGCTCGTAAAGGGCATGTCCGAAGGCCCAGGTCGTAAGTCGGTGTCCGGCCTGGCCACCCCACGGGTCGAGATCGTCCTCGCCGTTCTGCAACGCTGGGGCGGCGTCCAGCTCTGGGGTCAGGACGTAATGGCTGCAACGGTGGGTGGGGCCAAAATGATCGAACCAGCCGCAGATCTACCGCTGGCAATGGCGCTGTGGTCCTCAGCCCGGGATATCCCGCTTGCGCCGGGTCTGGTTGTGATCGGCGAACTGGGACTCTCGGCTGATGTTCGACCGGTACCAGGTATCAATCGCCGATTGGCCGAGGCGAAAAGACTCGGTTTCGATCACGCGGTCGTGCCGACCGCGGTTGATATCGAACGACCGGCCGGAATGCGGGTCGACCAGGCCGATGATCTCGGCAAGGCATTCCGCGCCTTGGGTAACGACTCGGGAGTGGTGCACTGGTTGCGTCAACGAACTCCCTGAAGCAGCCCCTTAGACTGACCTTCGGCGAATCACGCAGAACGGGGGACTTCAGGTGAGCGACCGAACCACCAGCACCGCTCTGCGCTCGGTACTTGCCAGGTTGGCGCCGGGGACAGCACTCCGCGAAGGTTTGGAGCGCATTCTTCGGGGACGCACCGGCGCGCTCATCGTGCTTGGCTTCGACAAAACTGTCGAGTCCCTCAGCGATGGCGGGTTTCAGATCAATATCGATTTCTCGCCCACCCGGCTTCGAGAGCTGTCCAAGATGGATGGGGCGGTAATTCTCAACGACGGTGCGACCAAGATTCTCCGCGCAAACGTGCAGCTCATGCCGGATCCATCCATTCCTACCGTGGAATCAGGGACCCGACATCGGACGGCCGAACGAACGGCAATCCAGACCAAGTTGCCCATCATCTCCGTGAGTCATTCGATGTCCATCATCAGTCTGTATTTCGATGGCGCACGTTATGTGGTGAACGAGTCGTCCTCGATCCTGGCCCGGGCAAACCAGGCGCTGGCCACCCTGCAGCGATACCGGACACGCTTGGATGAAGTCGCCCATTCGCTCTCCGCACTGGAAATTGAAGACTTCACCACACTTCGCGACGCCATGACGGTGATGCAGCGCCTGTTGATGGTCCGCCGTATTGCCGATGAAATCTCCAGCGATATCGTCGAATTGGGCACCGACGGGCGGCTGCCTTCCCTTCAGTTGGATGAACTCACCGGCGCCACCGAGGGCACCCGCGAACTCCTGGTCCGTGATTACCTTCCAGTTGGTAGCGACCGAACGCCCGAAGATGTCGTTGCGGCCCTTGATGAACTGGACGAGGTCATGCTGCTCGACCTCAACTCGATCGCTCGCGAATTTGGTTACCCCTTGTCAGCGGACGCTCTTGATTTTCACGTCAGCCCGCGAGGCCATCGACTGCTGGCCGGTATTCCCCGGGTGCCGCCGGCGATCCAGGACCGACTGGTCAATCATTTCGAGAATTTGCAAGGTCTGCTTGCTGCCACCGCCGGCGATCTGCAAGCTGTCGAGGGTGTTGGAGAGGCACGCGCTCGGGTCGTGCGTGAAGGACTTTCCCGATTGGCCGAGTCCTCCATCGTCGATCGGTTCGGCGCCACCCTATAGCTCTGGCCCAACCGTTCTCCCATCTTTCTCGTGTACTCAGGAGAGGTGTGCTCGCCGAACAGGCGCACCCGCCAACTGAAGCCATTGAAGATTGGTTCCAACATGACCGAAACGCTCGCTGGGCCGGCCGGTGCTGCTACTAAGACCTGCGCCAGTAACTGCTCCACCGTCTCCCGAAGAACTGCAATCGGGGTCGGACTGGTCGCCGGCGTCACCGTCTTGTCAGGTTGTTCCAGTGCGTCCACAACTCCCACTTCGCCGATACCGACGTCTGCGACGGGCGGCGCTGCAACCGGTCTGACCAAAGTCGATGCAATTCCGGACGGTGGATCTCTGATCGTCGGTACCGGCAACGGCGCGATCGCTTTGGCACGGAAGGGCCAGGACGTTGTCGCATACTCGGCCTTGTGCACCCATCAGGGTTGCGCCGTCGCTGCCGCCGGCGCGGCTCTCAACTGCCCCTGTCACGGATCGATCTTCGATGCGTTCACCGGCGCCGCCACGAGGGGGCCAGCGAGTGTCGCACTCACCGCAATTCCCGTTACCGTCAAGGACGGTTCCGTCATCCAGGGCTAACAACCCCAGGTGTCGCCCTGTTGCCAGATGTCCGCTTGACGCCAGATCAAGTGGCCCTGATCTTGTCGGTGATGGATGCGATCAGCGACGCCCAGGTCGCCAAGTCGGGATCAGCGGCGGCAAATGGTATCGGTCCATCGAGGGATGTCAGCCGACGAAGCAAACCCGGCCAGACTGTTCAGCGTTTGGCTGTCCGTCTGACCGGGTTATTTTCCTGCTTTTATAGCGACTACTGGTGTGCCTTCTTGGCCGAGCCGAAGGTGCGGCGGCTACCAACCAGAACCAGGACCAGGCCGGCAAGCACAATTGCGCTGCCGATGGCGATGGCGGTTCCAACCTCGAAGCCGGCACCGGTGTAGGAGAGCGACTGGGTCGCGCCTTGGACCTCGACGTTGGCGCCGGCGGCGTTGGCTCGATTTGCAGCCGGTGACGCCGGCGAGGCCGGCGCGACGGCGGCGACCGAGGACTGGCCGGACACCGATGACTGGCCGGACACCGAGGACTGGCTGGTTCCCGCGACTGCAGGTGCGGGGTAGGGCTGCGGGGCGTCATCTGCTGAGGCGGTGCCCCCCAGAAGCAGAGCAGCCAGAATCAATCCACCGATGAGCGATGCGATTTTGCGGTACATGTCAGACTCAACCTCGTCTAATTGGGATGGGATATCGCCCCTCCCCCATCGTGGGGCGATACCTGATGACAGTACGCTGGGCCATGTCCGAATTTTTCACTCTCGGTCATAATTGCCACTAGATTACCTGCGAATTCACTCTTTGGGGGACGCAATCTCACCGGAGTGATTGAGCTGATTACTCACAGCAATCTCGAATGGTGACGGATAACTGGCCGGGGAGTCATTCAGCTGCCGCCTGGCAAGCCGGCAGGTCTTCGATTGCGAGCTTCCAGGGTGCGGCCATCGGGGTTAAATTCACCGTCGGTTGAATCGTCCCACTTGGGGTGAATGTCGGATTGGCCCCCGTCCCCAAGGTGATAGCAAACTGGAGATTAACCGTCTGCCCCGGCTGCAGATCGACGGTGATTGCCGACACCTGTCGTCCGTGATCAGTACCGGTCCCCAGACCCGCCGGATCGCCGTCCTTTTTCGCCTGCAGCACGGCACCGCCGGCCGGCGCCGCGATCACCACGTTGGTTCTGGCGACGTAGGGTGCGCCGCCCAGTTGGAGACCGAGCACGTACTTGCTCAACCCGGTGGTCGGCACCTTGGACGTCAGCTGGACATCGACCACCATTTGCCCGCAGGCCCCGGGTGACACCGCCACCGACCCCCGCAGGTAATAGTCCAACTTCGCCCCCGTGCCGTCGTTCAGGAAGACGCCAACCTCCGCCGGATCATCGGCCGTGGTCTCCAGGGCGCCCGCCAATTTTGTTTGCACCAGTTCGGCCTGTTCCTCGGGGTGTGCGCTCCACATCAAAATTCGTCGTTCGTCGTAGGCCTTCGACATCCCGGCCAAGGCGGCTGCCGGATCACTGACCTTCGTCATCACCGCAGAGAATGCTTTTCCGGTGGCCATCTCCAGGAACCGGTCCCGCTCGGCCTGACCGTTATCAGCGTCGAACATCTGATACACGTCGGACAGTAGTAATTTGACCGCTGTCGACTTGTCGAGCCTGAGCCCACCTCCCAGGTCCACCCCGTCCGTGGCCCCGAGCAGGTAGGACAGCGCCACCGGGTCGGTGGCAATAACGCCATCCACCGAACTACCGGTCTGTTGGGTGTACATCTGCTGGAACAGCGAAGCCGCCGTTGGGTAATCCGGGCTGAAGTTGACAGAGGTCGGGTAACGGCCGATCACATCGCTGTAGAAGGCCTCGATCTCTGGATCCCCGCTCGATATTGGTGGATTGAAGGGCCCGAGACTCCTACTGGCGGCCTCTTGGTCAGCTATCGAGATACGCCCGTGGTCGGCGGTCACCAACAGGTAGGAGCCAAAGATGCCGCCGGTAGCGCGGAGTTCCGCCAAGTTCTGAAATACCAGTAGGTACGTGCGCGGCCCGCCGGCGCCCATCATCGGCGGGATCAGTGTCGTCGCCCGCTTACCGAGGGCGGTGACGTCACCCGCAGTCCCGAGCTTGCCGATCAATTCGTCGATCGCGCCATTCACCCGGTCCAACAAATGGCCCCGGTCGATCGCCTGCATTCGTTCCAGCGCATCTCGGACCGCTTGATCCGCGCCCACCAGCACCGGTGCCGCCTGCTCGATCGGAGCCAGATTTATCGCGCCGTCGACCGGCGCAAGCTTCGCCGGGTCCAGAATCCGGACGACCTGAACGAGTCCCGGCATCACTTTCACCGAGAGGTCATCAACCGTGTGCGCTACTTCCGACACCGCGTCCAGATTCGCGCCCAGCCACGGTGAGAGCGTCCAGAATCGATAGATCGGATCCTCGACCGCCGACACCGCATCGCCCGAGAACTGTTGTAGTTGAGCCAGTGTCACATCTGCGATATCCGGGTCCACGGTTTTCAGATCGTCAACCTGGGCCTGCAATTCGCCGACCTTGGCCGCTGCGTCCTGCAGATTCGAGTACGCATCGTAGGCTCGGTAGCCGGCCCAGAGGAAAGACAGCAGCACCAGACCCAAAAATATGATGGCAACGCCAACGATGCGGCGACGGAATTGACTCGGCTGCTTTTCTTCCTCGACCGGACGCTGTCGGGCCAGCTTCGCCATTCGCATGCGGTACTGCTCCTGTTCGTCCTCGGAGGGAAGCTCCTGTTCGTCCTCGGAGGGAAGCTCCTCGCTCCGGTCAGGATCCGGTAGAGGTGAAACGGCTGCGTCCGTCACCGATTCGGCGCCGTCCACAGATGGCTGTTCGCCACCTCTCGCAGGTTCTGGGGAATCATTGGCAGCTTCGTCACCGGTTGTCACATCGCAAAGGCTAGCTGTTGTGTCCAGGGACATTGGTGACACGCCGGTGGGCGTGGTGATCGCATAGGTGAGGGTCTCCCTGGTTTGGTGTGAAGCGACTAAACACCAGACCGCACCGAAGGAGACCC
>JBBSUU010000053.1:0-10426 GCA_038234115.1 Mycobacteriales bacterium | reverse complement strand
GACGTCATCGACCCGCGCAGCCGGTCCATGCTGGTGCGCCACGTGGCCGCGATGGCAAGCGGACATCACGCTGAGACCATCGAATGTGCAATGGATCTGGATCCAACAGACATGATGCGGGGGTTTTTGATGATCCCGCCGGAGGAGGATCCAGGCAGCTTCTTCGCCTACAACCAGCCATGTACCTACGCGCTGGCGGCGATAGTGCAGCGCGTCAGTGGACAGTCCCTCATCGAGTTCCTGCAACCTCGGTTGTTCGACCCGCTCGGGATACCGGAGGTCGGATGGTTACGCGACAATTCCGGTCGGGAGATCGGTTTCAGCGGACTGCATGCCACCACCGAGACCATCGCCAAGCTCGGACAACTCTACTTACAGGGTGGCCGGTGGCAGGGCGCGCAGATCCTGACAGCGGAGTGGGTGGCTGAAGCAACTCGCAAGCATGTCGATAATTCCACAAACACCGAGCCGGATTGGCGACAGGGATATGGGTTTCAGTTCTGGATGGCCCGACACGGATATCGAGGTGACGGTGCCTACGGGCAGTTCTGCGTGGTCCTCCCGGAGCAGGACGTAGTGCTGGCGCTTACCTCCCAGACTCCCGATATGCAAAAGGTTCTCGATCTGGCCTGGAAGTTTCTACTGCCCGCGCTGACGTGCGGCGACCATACAACGACTCAGTCGGGCGAGATGGATAAAACGCTGGCGCAACGACTCTCGACGCTGCGCCGCCCCGTGGCTGCCGGGAACTGCTCCGCGCCGGAAGCTGTGAGCCAAAAATTTGTGGCCGCAGCCGACAATGATCACCCCACCTTGACCGAGGTCACGATCAATGGCCGGCCGGCGGACCGCCTGCACCTGCACCTGGTGGACGGCGCTGATCAAATCCGGGCGGAGTTGCTAATCGGAGAGTGGTCGACAACTGGCGTGGTCGCCACCAGCGGCGCGTGGACTCAGGATGAGACCGGCCGCACGGCACTGTGTATCGAGATGGCTTTTATCGAAACCCCGCATACCCTGCATCTTCGTTGTTGGCCCGATGACGGCACCTTCCAAAGCCGCTGGGTGAACCCACCACTGCATCCACTCGGCTTGGCCAAGATGCGAATGCCGGCTCAGGGATAGGGTCTCGGCCCCCGTCGGCGGCGGCACGTTTCGCAGATGAGAGCGCCGAACCGAAGAGATTCTGGGGCCGAGCAGAGAAAGCGTTACCAGCCCCAGGATCCAGGTTCGCCCTTGAACGGTCCAACAACGTCCGGGGTGATCCAGCCGGCATAAAAATCACCCGGCTGTGGAATGACTTCAATGCCGTTGACCGAACAAGAAAGATCGCCGGCGCGGAAGGCGAAATACCCGGTGATGGCGGCAAACGGAGCTGTTGGACGCTCGTACGTCCACGCCGCAGCCCTGAGCCTGGCCCCGTTCGCGCCCAACACATCCCAGTAGGTGGCGGCGCCCTTCCACTCGCACCCGGTGCTCGGTGAGCCAGAACGCACGATCTGCTGCGAAATAACCGCACTCGGTGGTAAGTACCAGGTCGGTGGGTGGCTGGTCTCGAGAACCCGCCAGGCAGTACGTGTTTCAGCCACTAGAATGCTACCCAGCCGGACCTGGACCAAAGCTGTGGAGGGCTCCAGTCGAGGCGGCCGCGGGTAAGCCCACACCGACTCCTGATCAGGCTTCGTCGGGAGCGGTTTCGGCCGAGAGTTTCTCATAAAACCATCATGCCTGCTTAGAGCTCGACTTCCTTGTTGTCGAAGTCCGCGTAGTTCTCGGGATTTTTGGTGATGGCCGCCCTGACCATTCCGAACAGACTGACCACCCGGCTGCTCGGGCCATCCCAGTACTCGGCGCTGTCGGCGTGCACCTTGATCAGGCACAGCCCCTCGGTCTCGAGCCCGTCCGCAAACCATGCATTGAGAATCGGCGACCACAGGTCTTTGGCTTTCGCCTTGTCGTGAACGACTTCAGCAGATCCCGAAATCGACGTCCATTCGGTGTTCTTCGGATCGGCGAAGGAAACGTTCACCGAGCTATGACCACGGATCTCGCCGGCCTTGTTCGAGTCGTCATAGGTGAAGAACCACAGATCGCCATCGAACTCGACGTCCTGTAATCCCATCGGCCGGCTGACATGTTTGCCATCAGCGGTCATCGTGGTGAACATGCAGATGTGCGCGGACTTCACCAGCTCGGCAACCTTGGCCCGTCCGGTCTCGGTATCGGCGTGCGCTGCTTCGGTGCGGGGATCGTCGGCCATTGTGTTCTCCTCGGAAGTCGTTATTCCTTGGTGAGATGGGTCTGCTTGTGGAGCAACAGAGGCAGTACCCACCCTGACCGGCCGGCAAAACGAGCCTGCCGCAAACAGCCTATGCAGGGTCGCCCGCGGAGCCGCCTGCCGGACGCCGACCACACCGGCGCTGCTTCTCGAGGTCACTTCCGCGCCTGGCACGGCCGAGCCGCAAAGTCTGGGCAACCTTCGCGACTACTTACTCGGTAATGGCGCCCCGGGCGGCCGACTTCACCAGCTTGGAGTACTTGGCCAATACGCCCCGGGTGTAGCGCGGTGGCAACGGTTCCCAGCCAATTTTGCGCTCGGCGAGTACTTCGTCGGAAACCAACAGATCCAGCGTGCGCCCGGGGATATCCACCCGAATGATGTCACCGTCGCGGAGAAAGGCGATCGGGCCGGCGTCCATCGCCTCCGGCGCGATATGGCCGATACACAGTCCGGTGGTGCCTCCGGAGAACCGTCCGTCCGTCAGCAGCAGGACGTCCTTTCCCAGGCCGGCGCCCTTGATCGCGCCGGTGATTGCCAACATCTCCCGCATCCCGGGGCCACCCTTGGGCCCCTCATGGCGAATGACCACCACATCCCCGGCAACGATCTCCCCATTTGTCAGGGCATCCATCGCGGCTCTCTCGCGCTCGAAGACCCTTGCCGGACCTTCGAACACATCCAGATCGAAGCCTGCCGTCTTGACCACGGCACCCTCCGGTGCCAGCGACCCGTGCAGGATGGACAGACCACCGGTGGTGTGGATCGGGTTATTCAGCTTTCGGACCACCTCGCCGTCCAATTCCGGAATGGTCAGTTCGGCCAGGTTCTCCGCCATCGTCTTGCCGCTGATGGTAAGGACGTCACCGTGAACCAGGCCCGCTTCCATCAGCGCCTTCAGCAGAACCGGCAGGCCACCGACTCGATCGACATCGTTCATCACGTAACGGCCGAACGGCTTGAGATTTCCCAGGTGCGGTGTTTTGTCCCCGATCCGGTTGAAATCGGCCAGTTCCAGGTCAACATCGGCTTCATGAGCAATTGCCAATAGATGAAGAACCGCGTTGGTGGAACCGCCGAAGGCCATGGTGACCGCGATCGCGTTCTCAAAAGCTTTGCGAGTCATGACATCCCGGGCGGTGATGCCAAGGCGCAACAGGTTGACCACCGCTTCACCGCTGCGGTGCCCGTAGTAGTCGCGGCGCCGATCAGCCGACGGCGGCGACACCGAGCCGAGCACCGACATGCCAAGAGCTTCGGCCGCGGAGGCCATCGTGTTGGCGGTGTACATGCCGCCGCAGGCGCCTTCACCGGGGCAGACGGCCCGTTCGATGCGGCCCAGATCTTCTTCGCTCATCTTGCCCGCCTTGCAGGCGCCAATGGCTTCGAAGGCGTCGATGAGGGTGACGTCCTTTTCTTCACCGGTGGTCAGTTTGACCCAGCCGGGAGCGATCGAGCCGGCGTAGAGAAATACCGAAGCCAGATCGAGGCGGGCGGCCGCCATCAACATGCCGGGGAGTGATTTGTCGCAACCGGCCAGTAGCACCGATCCGTCGAGCCGTTCGGCTTGCATGACCGTTTCCACCGAATCCGCGATGACCTCACGGGAGACGAGAGAGAAGTGCATGCCCTCATGGCCCATCGAGATGCCGTCCGAAACCGAGATGGTGCCGAACTGCAGCGGATAGCCGCCTGCCGCGTGGACGCCCTCTTTGGCGGCCTGGGCCAGTCTGTTCAGCGACAGGTTGCATGGCGTGATTTCATTCCAGGAGCTGCCGATGCCGATCTGTGGTTTGACCCAATCCTCGTCACCCATCCCGACAGCCCGCAACATGCCGCGAGAGGCAGCTTTCTCGATGCCGTCGGTGACGTCCCGACTTCGTGGCTTCAGATCCCGCTCCCCAGAGGCCGGGATGGACGTTTTTGCGGCGGCGCTGTTATCGGACACAGTTCCTGAGTTTAGGCGTTGGTCGAATCAGCCGCGGGTTGGGTGCCGGCCGGGGTCCTGCTCGTCGGCGGAAACGCTGCCTGCCATTCTTCGACGGTGATCGCATATACGACCGCTTCGAACGTCGAACCATCTTCCTCGGCGAGGTCCGCGTGGTGATCCAGGGTGAGGCCGAGTCGCTGCATCACCGCCCGGCTACGCAGGTTCGGTGTATCGGTGATGGAGATGACCCGCTCGGCGCCCAGATCGGTGAACGCGTAGCGCAGCCAGACGGCCGCGGCCTCGGTGGCATACCCGTGGCCCCAGTACGGACGGGACAATCGCCAACCGATCTCGAGATCGTCCGGGTACCAATGCTCCCGGGATAGTCCACAGGTCCCCAGGAGTAGTCCATCATCGGTGCGTTCCACTGCAACCTTGCCAAAACCGTTACGCCGATAGCTTTCCTGGATATCGTGGGCCTCTTCATCGGATCGCTGCCGGGTCATCACGCCGCCCAGATATTCCATCACCACCGGATCGCCGTTCAGCGCCGCGAGCTGTGGTAGGTCGTCCGGTCGAAAAAGGCGCAACTGCAACCTGTCTGTGACGTGGAGTACTGAACCGTCCGGTAGCTGGTTGTTGTGGTGTTCAGTGGACATGCCGCATCCAGTCGGACGGGACGCGCCCAGCCGGCCCCGGTGTGGGCTGCGAGGTCGGATGATGCGCGGGCGGCGCCAACGCGGGACCGGCAAAACCTTCTTCAGTTTCGAAATTGTAGAACCAGTCCTCGCCGGGTTCGAAAGAGCGGATTACGAGATGCTGGGTCCGGGCAGAATGCTTTCCGGCGTGCTGCGATGGGGAGGAGTCGCAGCAGCCGATGTGACCGCACTGGGCGTACCTTCGAAGATGCACCCACCACCCCTCGGTGGCATCGCATTCCACGCATCCAACACCGCTGGGTGGGATAGCCGGGTTGATTCCCCGATGGGGAAACTCAGCGGTCATGACAGGGCTCCTTCAAGTGGGCCGCTACTGCGAGCCGGTGGGAGGGGTGATCGGAAGTCTTATCTGAAAATGGGTGTCACCGGGTGTGGAAATCACCCGTAGGTCGCCGTGATGTTTGGTCACCACAATGCGCCAGGAGATATCAAGTCCCAGGCCGGTTCCCTCGCCAACACGCTTGGTACTGAAAAAGGGCTCGAAGATCCGACCCTGAATCTCCTGCGGCACTCCCGGGCCGTCGTCGCAGATCTCGACGAGCATCATGTCGTTGTCCCGACCGGTTCGGACGTGATTGTGCCGGCGGCAACGCCATCGATGGTCATTGCGCCAACGGCGTTGTCGATCAAGTTCGTCCACACCTGATTGAGTTCGGCGCCGTACGCCGGGATCCGCGGCAATGTGCGGTCGTACTCCTTGACCACCGTGATGCCATCGCGAAATTTGCCGCCCGGCCATGGCGCCTTCACCAACCGCAGCGGCCACCCGCTTTGCCGATTCGGACCGGGCGTCACCGGCGACAAAAACACCGGGCACATTTGTCTCGAGGTGATACGGGGCCCGATCCAGATACCAACCGGGCGGCTTCTCGCCGCCGGTCGACAGATCAGGTCCGGCGATGACGAATCCGTGCTGATCGCGCATCACCACACCTTCGAGCCAGTCAGTGCGTGGCGCGGCTCCGACGAAGATGAAGAGCCAGTGCGCGGGAATCTCCTCGACAACACCAGAAGCGTTGTCCCGCACAGTAATCTGCTCCAGATGGGCATCGCCTCGGGCGGCCAGCACCTCGGTGCAGTTGCGAACGAAAACGTTGGGTATCGCCGCGATCTGGGCGATCAGATAATGCGACATCGATGTGGTCAGCTCTGCCGCGCGCACCAGCAGGGTGACCGACCGGGCGTGCTTGGACAAATACACGGCCGCCTGCCCGGCCGAGTTGGCGCCGCCGACAATGTAGACGTCATCACCGGCGCAGTTGGCTGCCTGGGTCAGCGAGGAACCGTAGTAAACACCCCGGCCGGTAGGGCTTTCCACGCCATCGGCGCGTAGTTCTCGATAGGAAACGCCGGTGGCCAGAATAACGGTGTGGGCGTCAATGGCGGCGCCGTCGGCAAATCGAACGGTACGGGCCGATCCGTTGACGTCCAGACCGACCACATCGGTGGTGGTGATCAGTTCGGCCCCAAATTTGGTCGCCTGCCGGCGGGCCCGATCAGTGAGCTGGGCTCCGGAGACGCCGTCCGGAAAGCCGAGATAGTTTTCGATCCGCGAACTCTGCCCGGCCTGACCACCGGTGGCGGTGCGTTCGACCAGCACGGTGCGCAGCCCCTCCGAAGCGCCATAAACGGCGGCTCCAAGGCCGGCCGGGCCGCCCCCGATCACCACCAGGTCGTAGAAGTCGGCGGGCGGAACCGTGGTGAGCCCCACGGCGGCGGCCAATTCGTGGTCGGCCGGTTGCACCAGTGTCACCCCGTCCGCGGTGACGATCACCGGCAGAAGTACGTCGCCTACTTGGGCCGCAGCCAGTAACCGGGTTCCTTCCGGTTCGTCGACGGAGTACCAACGGTAGGGAATCTGATTGCGGGCCAGGAACTCTCGGACTTCTGCCGATCGGGCCGACCAGCGGTGACCGACCATCTTGATTTCCGAAACCGGGCGATGATCAGAGGTCTTCCACGCCTCGAGTTGGGCGTCGATCACCGGATAAAACTTCTCCTCCGGTGGATCCCAGGGTTTGAGCAGGTAGTGATCAAGATCCACCACATTGATGGCGTCGATCGCCGCCCCGGTATCGGCGTAGGCCGTGAGCAGCACCCGCCGAGCGGCCGGAAACAGATCCATTGCCTGCTCGAGGAATTCGATACCGCTCATCTGTGGCATCCGGTAGTCCGCCAGCAGAACCGCCACCTCGCTCATCGGAAAATCTGCCCTGCTGGTTCCGGCGTCACCTCAGCGTGCTGCATGGTGCAACTATAGGTACGCCATCCTTATTATCGCTGGACCGTGCGGGTGAGAATTGGATCGAATTGCAGCGCCGCGGATCCCCGCAGAGCGCCCGGTTACCCCTCAGGCCCGTACTCGGCGAATCTTCTTGTTCGTGAACATGTCCCGGTCTGCATCGCGCAGCAGATCCTGGGTGGATTCCTCGGCGCCGACATAGGACACCCCAATACTTGCTCGGACAGTGAGGTTCTCGACCAGGTCACCCATCACCACAGTGTCGACGGCCGACTGGACCCGGGAGCGCAAACCGCCCCAGCCGGAGTCCTCACCGCGGATGGCGACCACAAATTCGTCGCCGCCGAATCGGGCTACCAGATCGTCACCGCGAACAGCGCTGCGCAACGCGTCGGTCAGCCGGCACAGGACCGAGTCGCCGATGGCGTGCCCGTAAACGTCGTTCACCCGTTTGAACTCGTCGATATCTACCATCACCAGAGCGGCCGGTCCCACTTCTTGTTCGGCCAGCCAACGGGTCAGCGCACGCCTGTTCGCGGCGCCGGTCAATGGATCCTCCCAGGCAAGCTGGGTGGTGGCGGCGTGCTCGTCCTGCAGCACGGACAGTTCCAACTGTGCGCGGAAACCGGCCACGGAATTACTTCGCTGGTCCCAGGCTGCCTTGCTGGAGGCGCGAACAAAACTGGCCACCGCGTGCGAGCCGGGGATCCCCAGCGCGAGTTGAGCTTCATGGAGCTGGAACAGCACCTGCAGCGAAATGGACGGCGGCACCGATGGGTGCCGGACGACCTCGGACGCAGCCAGCGCGGTGGTGAGCGCCTCGTCCAGACGCCCGAGGCGGCGTTGAGTTTGGGCGAGCCGGCTCAAGACTTCTGCCACATCGCTGGCTTCTCCGTGTTGCTGGACCTCCGCGGCAATCTGCTCCAGCTCATCCACGAAGCCGGCTGGATCCAAACTGCAGGCAGCATTGGTCCGAGTCATCCGGATCAGGGTCGGCCAACCACTATCCGCGCTGGGTTCCAGGGCGGCTGCCCGATCGAGTCCATCTATTGCCAAGGTCAGATGCTCGGTATAACTCTGCTGTTGCGCAACGTCCTCCAGGCCGAGACGTTCCAAGGCGTCGGCCCACCCGGAGTGCAGTACTGCCAAATTGAAATGTGCCGCCACCATCCCGTCTGATTGGGGGAACGGGTGCCCATCCATCCGGACGGCGGCCTCAGTGCACGGCAGGGCGAGCTCGAAGAAACCCATCTCGTAATACGCATTTGCCAGCGCTTTGTACGCGCCGGCCGCGACGCCGTCCTGCTCGCACCGAGAAAGTATGACCTCGGCTTCCTGGAGGTCATGAAGCGCGTCCTGAGTTTTGTCCTGGGCCACTCGGGCCGAGGCGCGCAGGCCGAGGGCAACGGCTCGCCAGCCGGCGGCTTCGATGTCGTTTGCGGCCAGAAAGCACGAGTCGGCGGCAACCTCGGCTGCCGAGCCGTTACCGACCCACAGTTCGGTCAACGTGAGCACTATCAGGAGTTTGGTGCGTACCGGGGCGCGGTGCCCGGGAATCAACAGGTGTGCCTTCACCAGAGCCCGGACGTCATCGGCCTGTCCGGCCTGGGCGCGCCGAATAAGGGCGCCGTAATCCAGGTCCGCAACATCCATGGGTTGATGATGCCAGAAGTCTGGGCAGTCATTACCTGAATGGACCAACGGGAGGTCTTCGATTTGTGATGATTTCTGCGTACGTTCGCCGTCCTGGTGACCACCCTGCGACGATCCCGTATCCGAGCAAGTTCTAGGCTTTCCTCCAACAGGCAAGCACCCAGGAGGCTTTGTGTCCGACGGCGGCAAATTAAATGATCCCGCAGCCATTGACAGTGGACTGATCCATATCGGGGGAGTTGGTATCGATCGCGAGTCCGTGCGAGCGGCGGCAGCGGAATACCTCGCGGCGCAGGGCGGTCGTTTCGGCTACCCGGCCTTCGATGCCTACGAGGCCGGTGGCGGTCCCGGTCGACTGAGTGACGGCGATTTCCTGGCGCCGTGTCTGCTCAATGCCCCGGTCAATATCAAGGCGTTCTATTCGTTGGTCTCCATCCGCCCGCAATTGGAATCCTGGTTGCAGAAAGTGCCGGCGGATGCCCGCCTGGACGATGCCGGCGATGCCGGTCTGGCTCTACTGGGGGAGTTGTTCTCAGTGCTGGATGCCAAACCCAAATTGCCGCATGCGCGCGGCTCCATCCTGGCAAAAGTGATGCACCGCAAGCGACCTGCGTTCGTTCCGCTCTACGACCGCTATGTCGACTACTGCTACCGGGGCAGCGAGAACGCACCCGTCCCGGTTGACCGACAGCGCAGTTGGGCAGACTTTGTGCCGTTGTTGGGGGCGGCGATGATCGCCGATCTGAAACGGGAGCGGGAGTATCTGGCGCAGGTTGCCGCGCTGGCCCAAGGCCCGGTGATCACCCCACTGCGCGCCCTGGATATCTGCGCCTGGCAGGCGGGCCGGACCACCAGCCCGAAGCCTGGTCTATGGACCAGGTCCTCCATTGCCGTCGGCACGGATGTCGGACCGGACGGTTCGGGCGCCGAGTCGGCCGGGATGGCCGGCGTCGATCCGGCGGATCCCTTTATCGACGAACTCGATGAGGACGACGAAGCGCACTGACCGGCGATCGGGGCCATTGATCGGACGGCCGGTGGTCTTCGCCGTGAGAAAAATGTCCTTGCGGGCCGGGAACCTCACCTCTAGTTTGGAGTGACGCACGAGAGGAGGTGGTCCAACGTTGATTACGTACCGGACTTGTGAGGTGGCTGACCGCTAGGTCGCCATGCTGCTCGGCAGCGCATTCGTTGTTTTCCCAAATGTCGGTTTGTCGCCGACGGCAACGAGTGGGTGGCCTGGCAAAACCGGAAAGTCACCCGACCCTCGGGCCGCCGAAATCGTCCGATCGGCCCGCTGCTTGCAGCGGCACAGCCCGAGGGTTGTCCATTTTCGCACCGTACGACATCGTCGTCGACGGCGGTCTTGCCGCCGCTATATTGCGCCCGCCCGAGTTGTATTCACCCGGTTGGCGCTATGAGATCGAGCGTACTTAACCGACCGAAAATTGGCCCGCCGATGACGTGAACCGCTAGATTGTTCGGTCATCGGTCACACTCCGGCGGTCGTGGTTGGTGTGTTCCCGCGGAAACACACCAACCGCAGCGCAAGTTCGCCATACAGCAGTTCGACATCGGCCGGGGCGTGCAGATCGCCGGCCGGG
>JBBSUU010000052.1:0-10453 GCA_038234115.1 Mycobacteriales bacterium | reverse complement strand
TGCTGCGTGAATGCTGATTACGATGAACGGCAGGGCTCCCCAGACCACAATTGCCGTGATGACGGTCCAGCCGGTGATGGGGGAGGAGAACCAGTTGAACGTGCGGGACGGCAGGATCCCAATTTTGAACAGAATGTAATTCAGTACGCCGAAGCGTTGATCGATCAGCCAGCGCCAGATCGGCATGGCAATGATCGGCGGCATCGCCCACACCGTCACCAGGCACAGCATCAGAAAGATGCGGATCGGAGGCATCAGTTTCGGCAGCAGCTGGGCGATGAGCAGGCCCAGCACGAGGGTCAGGCCAACGGACACCACCACGAACTTGATCGTTCGCCAGAGCGCGTCCCAAAACTCTTGGGAGGTAAACACTTTGGTGTACTGCTCAAGTCCCACCCAAGTGGCCGGCTTGGTTCCGAAGAGTTGTTCGAGGCCATAATTCTGCAGCGAGACGATGATCAGTCGGACCAGGGGGACCCCGAGGACCAACAACAGGATGAGTACCAGGGGAGCCGCCAGGAAGTAGCCCAATCGTGCTTCCTGGCGGCCACGGTGATTTCTTCCACGGCGGACTCCGGGGGCGCCCTGCAACGCCCCCGGTTGAACTCTGATGCTCACAAATTCCCCTTCATGATTGGCGCCGGTGGCGCTGTTCAGGAGTTGAGCAGATCGGTGATTTTGGTGCTGGCTTCGGCGCTTGCCTCATCGATGGTTTTGGCCTCGGTCAAGATCTGATCGAACATATTTTGCAGGACACTGGCGTCTTCGACCTTCGACCAGTTCTTGGAGTTCGGGATGAAGCGGCCGGTGGAGGCGGCTTCGGTGACGATGGCGGCAGTCTCATCACCGGCGGCCGGTTTGAAACTGGTGGAATTGGCGATGTAGCCCTTTGCGGCAAGTGCTGCCTGATACTTCTGACCGGTCAGCATTTTGGTGTATTCCTTGGCCAGATCAGCGCTCGGGGTCTTGGCGTTGACCGCTATATCGGAACCGCCGAGGAATTGCGGGAGCACGGTGCCGGGCTTGGAGCCAGGAACCACGAAGATCCCAACCTTGCCCTCCAGTTCGGGATTGCCGCCGTCGGTGCCCGTGACAACGCCCGGCTTCCAGGAGGCGTCGATGAACATGGCGGCCTGATCCTGGGCCATGACCAGCGCGTCATCGGCCTCATTCTGGCCGTCGCCACCGCGGGAGGTGGCATCGACCAGTTTCTTCAGGCGGGCCAGCCCGGCTTTGGACTCGGTCGAATCCAGACCGCCGGTCCACTTGCCGTCCGCATCCTGGGTGGCGATTTCCCCACCGGCATCCCAGACGAAGGAAATACCCTCATACCAGTACTGGCTGGGGTAGTACAGACCCGAGAAGGACCCGTCGTCGCCGTGAGCTTGAAGCAGCGTGACGGCGGCGGACTCGAGATCATCCAGACTGTTGAACGGCGGCTTGACACCGGCAGTTTCGGCCAGATCGGTGCGGTAGATACCCACTCGCACACCTGCGTAATACGGCACCGCGATGAGCTTGCTGTCGTAGGTCGCAGACTCCTGCAGACCGGTCAGCCAGGTACCCGAATTATCGAAGTCCGCCGCGCTGAGTTCCATCAGAGCGCCGGCGCCGGCGAACTGAGCCACCTGGGAGTTACCGAGCTCCAGCACGTCCGGCGCCGAGCCGGAGGTATCGGCCAAGCCGGTTGCGACTTTGGTGGTGTATTCACCCCAGGTTTGTTCCTGCAGGTCAACGGTCACGCCGGGATGAGCCGCCTCGAACTCGGCATTCAAAGCCGTGATGTCGATGTCTTTCAAGGTGTCACCCTGCAACCAGACACGAAGCGCGGCGGCAGCGGGGCTGCCCACGGTCGCGCTCGAACCGGCTGCAGTGGGCTCCGATGAGCCACAGGCGCTGACGGTCAGTAGCGCAGCAGCGATGGATGCCGCGGTAAATTTCAGCGAGCGGGACGCTGGCTTCATCGATCCTCCAGAAAGGGGTTGGTGGGTCCTAATAGATAGGACACTTTCCCTATCTAACATCGAAGCTGATGAAGGCGTCAAGAGGCAGTTCTAATCGTGTCGAGTGGGCTTGCTGTCAGATCGGCGGCTCCCGCCCGATGAACCTGATGATCGTTTTTGGCGCAAGTACCTGGAAAGATCACCTACATGACGCAAACTGAACCGCAAAACGACCCCGACCCGGACGAACCATCGACGGCCGGGATCGACTATGCCAACCGGCTCAATCGTCTGCAGGGCAAGAAGTGGAAGAAGTTGCTCCACGTCCAGTTGCCCTGGCAGATGCACATTCGCCGGCTGAAGATGGGGCGAACCCTGGATGTCGGGTGCGGTAACGGCCGAAATCTGACCTATCTGCCGCCGGGGAGTGTCGGCGTGGATCACAATCCGTTCTCGGTTCAATCGGCCCGCGACCTCGGTGGGGAGGCCTACGTGACCGATGAGTTCTTCGGCAACCCCGAACTCGCCAAACCCGGTTCGTTCGATTCAATCCTGGCCGCGCACCTCATCGAACATCTGCAACCGCTGGAAGCACGAGAGATCATGAAGACCTATGTGCCAATGGTTCGCCCGGGCGGCAAGGTGGTGTTCTTCACCCCGCAGGAGCGAGGGTATGCCTCGGATGCGACACACGTCGCTTTCACGGGATTCGAGCAATTGCGCGCGCTCTGCGATGACCTGGGCCTGGAGACGGTAAAGCAGTATTCGTTTCCCTTTCCCCGCTTCGCCGGAAAACCGTTCATCTACAACGAATTCATCCAGGTCGCGAGGGTCCCGAGCAATTGACATTGCTTGTTGGCCCTGGTAACTCCGGCCAAGGCGGGGTTGAATGGGTCACATGAATACTGACTGGCACGAAGCGCATGTGTTGGGGAGTAACGCGAAGCTGGACGAGCGGGTGATTTGGCATACGCAACATGCCGAGAAGTGCGCCTGCCGCCCCGTTCCGTTGGATGTGCAGCAGGAAATCGACCGTCGACGCCCCGCGAACCCAGTGAGCGCGGGCTGAGCAGAGGCTGACCTCGCTCCTGCCCCGAGCGCGCCGATGGCGCCCCGCCATCGCGGAGCGCCATCGGGTTTCGCGTGTGAAGTTCGCAGTTGCGGGTCAGACAGGTCGGGTCTCGGGTGCGTTCTTCGCAGTACCGGCCGGATCGGACTCCACCACATCGCCCAAGGCTGCATCGACACGCGGCATCACCTCGGGAGGCAGGACAACTTCGGAGGCTTTGACGTTCTCGATGACCTGTTCCGGACGCGAGGCGCCGACCAAAGCGGTGGCGACATTGTCGTTGGCAAGAACCCAGGCGATAGCCACTTGCCCCATCGTGATGTTCAATTCCTCCGCAATGGGGCGAAGCTTCTGGACCCGTTCCAGCACTGTCTCGGTCATGAAACGCGAGATCGTATTCGCCCCGCCCTTTTCATCGGTCGCGCGCGAACCGGCCGGCAGTGGCTGACCCGGCACATATTTTCCGGTCAGCACGCCCTGCGCCATCGGCGACCAGACGATCTGACTGATCCCGAGTTCCTTCGAGGCCGGAATGACTTCGGATTCGATGACCCGCCACAGCATAGAGTACTGGGGCTGACTCGAGATCAGTTGAACACCAAATTCTTTGGCCATTTTGTGGCCGGCTCGCAGTTGGTCGGCAGTCCATTCGCTGACCCCTACGTACAGCGCCTTTCCGGATCGGACAACGTCGGCGAAGGCCTGCATGGTCTCCTCCAACGGTGTCTCGGTGTCGTAACGATGGGCCTGGTACAGATCGACGTAATCGGTCTGAAGGCGGCGAAGGGATCCGTTGATCGACTCCAGGATGTGCTTGCGGGAAAGGCCCGTGTCGTTAGGTCCCTTGGGGCCGGTGGGCCAGTACACCTTGGTGAAGATTTCCAAGGATTCACGACGCTGGCCCTTCAGCGCATCCCCGAGGACGGTTTCGGCCGCCCCGTTGGCGTAGACGTCGGCGGTGTCGAAGGTGGTGATGCCGGCGTCCAACGCCGCATTCACGCAGGCCACGGCCATGTCGTTCTCGACCTGGGAACCGTGGGTGAGCCAGTTGCCGTAGGTGATCGAGGAAATCTTGAGTCCGGAATTACCGAGATAGCGAAAGTTCATACGGCTAACGGTAGTCCCGTCGCGGTGGGTGACCAGCGGGGGTGGGCCTGATGTGGGAAAAACTAGGCCGTCCATACTCCTGAGCTACCACGGCGATGGCTGGTCACCAGATGGGTATCGATGATGCCGATTGCCTCCATCAAGGCGTACATCGTGGTCGGACCGACGAAAGCAAAGCCCTTCTTCCGCAACCCCTTCGACAGGGCAATCGATTCTGCTGAGGTGGTCGCGATTTCGGTGAAGGTGGCTGGGCGTGGGGTGGTCGCAGGTTGGAAGGACCACACGAAATCAACCAACCCACCCGCTTCGCGCAGTTCCAAAGTTGCCTTGGCGTTGGTGATGGCCGCCCGGATTTTCAGTTTGTTTCGCACGATGCCGGCGTCCTGCATCAACCTGACAACATCGGCCTCGCCGAAGGAGGCGACCGTTTCGGGATCGAAGTCCTGAAAGGCGAGCCGGAAGGCCGGCCGCTTGCGCAGGATCGTGGCCCAGGACAGACCTGCCTGGAAGGCCTCCAGGCTGATTCGCTCGTACAACCCTTGCTCATCCCGGACCGGCATTCCCCACTCGGTGTCGTAATAATCACGCATCAACGGGTCGGTCGCCGCCCATAGCGGCCTGGCCAGCCCGTCCTCGCCGATGACGGTGCCGATCACGGCTTCGGTGACAGTCACGCCCCTATCCTGCCGCGCCCGGCCGATGGGTCAGGCAGCAGGGCGGCCCGCCGCCTCGGTTAGCCTGGCAGCAAACCTGGAGGAGTAAGTAGCAATGACGCTGCGAATTGGAATTGTGCTGGAAACCGAGACGGAAAGCAGAGTGGCTGCCACACCTGCCACGGTCGGCCAGTTGATCGGGCTCGGCTATCAAGTACTGATCGAGGAGTCGGCGGGAATCAGATCTTCCTTTCCCAACGGCGCCTATGAAGCAGTCGGGGCGCGGATCGTGGCTACCCACATGGCCTGGACTTGCGATGTCGTCCTCAAGATCAACGCTCCTTCACCCGCCGAGATCGACCTGCTGGCCGACGGGGCCACGCTGGTGAGTCTGATCAGCCCAGCGCTCAATCCCAAACTCCTGCAAGCGCTCTCGCATCGGTCGATCACAGTGCTCGCGATGGATGCAGTACCGCGAATTTCCCGTGCGCAGTCGTTGGACGTCTTGAGTTCGATGGCCAATATCGCCGGTTACCGAGCGGTGATCGAGGCTGCTCATGCGTTCGGCCGGTTCTTCACCGGTCAGGTCACCGCCGCCGGGAAGGTGCCGCCGGCCAAGGTCCTGGTCGCCGGCGCCGGGGTGGCCGGGCTGGCCGCGATCGGCGCCGCGAGCAGCCTCGGCGCGATTGTGCGGGCCACCGATCCGCGTCCCGAAGTCGCAGATCAGGTCAAATCGCTCGGTGGCGACTTCCTGGCTGTCCAGGTGGCGCAGGATGTCAGCACTGACGGATACGCCAAAGCCACCTCGCAGGACTATGACCGGCGCGCCGCCGAAATCTATTCCGAGCAGGCTGCCGATGTCGACATTGTGATCACCACCGCGCTGATCCCCGGTCGCCGCGCGCCGACGCTGCTGACGGCGGCCGATGTGGCGTCCATGAAGTCCGGCAGCGTCATCGTCGATATGGCCGCGGCGCAGGGCGGCAATGTTTCCGGGTCGAAGGCCGGTGAGGTGGTGCTGACCGAGAACGGCGTCACCATCATCGGTTACACCGACCTGGCGGCCAGATTGCCGGCCCAGGCTTCTCAACTGTTCGGCACCAACCTGGTGAATCTGATGAGGTTGCTGACCCCCGGCAAGGACGGCATTCTGGTCCTCGACTTCCAGGACGTGGTGCAACGCGCCATGACGGTCGTGCGGGACGGCGTTCTCACCTGGCCGCCGCCGCCGGTTGCGGTGTCGGCCGCCCCGACGATTGCTCCGGTGGCCGCCCCGGTGAAACCGGTCAAAGCACCACTCACCGCCGGCGTCCGTTACCTGATCGTGGGCCTGACCGCAGCTGTGCTCTTCCTGGTGACAGCGTTTTCACCGCCGCAGTTGATCGGGAACTTCACCGTTTTCGTATTGGCGATCGTCATCGGCTATTACGTCATCGGTCACGTTCACCACGCCCTGCACACTCCTCTGATGGCCGTCACCAATGCGATTTCCGGGATCATCGTGGTCGGCGCGCTCCTGCAGATCGGACACGGCAACACGCTGGTGACGGTCTTGTCCGCGGTGGCCATCCTGGTCGCCAGCATCAATATCTTCGGCGGCTTCGCCGTCACCCGCCGCATGCTCAGCATGTTCTCGAAAGGCTGAGATTCTCTGTGACTGCCCAAGCGGCCGCCCAAGCGGCCTACATCATTGCTGCCCTGCTGTTCATTTTGAGTCTGGCCGGCCTGTCCCGCCATGAGACCTCCCGCGGCGGTGTCGCTTTCGGAATCGTCGGTATGACGATTGCACTGGCCGCAACCATCGGTTTGGCAACGCAGCGTATTGACGCCGTCGGGCTGGTCTTGATTGTGGTGGCCATGCTGATCGGTGCCGTGCTCGGAATTCTGCGGGCTCGCAGTGTCGAAATGACGGGGATGCCAGAACTTATCGCCATCCTGCACAGTTTTGTCGGGCTGGCGGCGGTCCTGGTCGGCTGGAACGGATACTTCGAGGCCGGCGCGGTGGCAGCGGATCTGGTCGGTATTCATCTTGCCGAAGTTTTCATTGGGGTCTTCATCGGCGGGGTTACCTTCACCGGCTCTATCGTGGCTTTTCTGAAGCTGTCCGCCCGGATCAAATCTGCCCCACTGGTATTGCCGGGCAAGAACATTTTGAACCTCGGTGCGTTGGTCGCATTTGTCGGCCTGACCGTTGCATTTGTCCTCGCTCCGTCCCTGGGTCTGTTGATTGCCGTCACCGCTGTTGCCCTCTTATTGGGCTGGCACCTGGTTGCTTCGATCGGCGGCGGGGATATGCCGGTGGTGGTTTCCATGCTGAACAGCTACTCCGGCTGGGCCGCCGCGGCTTCCGGCTTCCTGCTGAACAACAACCTACTTATCGTGACCGGTGCGTTGGTCGGATCCTCGGGTGCCTATCTGTCCTACATCATGTGTCAGGCAATGAACCGATCATTCATCTCGGTGATCGCCGGTGGCTTCGGGGCCGTCGCAGTCTCCGCCGATGAGACCGAATACGGTGAACACCGCGAGTGCAGCGCCGCCGATGTGGCCGACATGCTGCTCGAGGCATCTTCGGTGATCATCACCCCGGGCTACGGAATGGCTGTTGCACAGGCGCAGTTCCCGGTGGCTGAACTTACCCGCCGGCTGCGAGAGCGCGGTATCACCACAAGATTCGGAATCCATCCCGTTGCCGGCCGGCTTCCCGGGCATATGAATGTCCTGCTCGCCGAAGCCAAGGTGCCCTATGACATTGCGCTGGAAATGGACGAGATCAATGACGACTTCGCCAGCACCTCCGTTGTTCTCGTCATCGGCGCCAATGACACCGTCAACCCCTCCGCCATGGACGACCCCGGCAGCCCGATCGCCGGGATGCCGGTGCTGCGAGTCTGGGAAGCCGAAAATGTCATCGTCTTTAAACGCTCGATGAGCGCCGGATACGCCGGCGTTCAGAACCCGCTGTTCTTTCGCGAAAACACTCAGATGCTCTTCGGTGATGCCCGAGATCGGGTCGATGACATCCTGCGGGAATTGTCGAAGGCCTCACCAGGTTCGCAGGCGAGCGTCACCGTTGGTGGTTGATGTCGGGTCACCGGTGGTGTCGGCCAACAGGCCGACCAGGTTGATACCGTTGCGTTGGAAGCGTTCCGGATGCGGTGGGAAACCGTCAGCGCGAACCAGGAAGCCGTCCTGCGTGTTGAAGATGTCGGTGGTCTCGACGATGCCGTTTTCGACTCTGCCCGGTAGCGCGGTGATCTCGCGGACAGTGCGAGCGCCGAGGTGATCCATATCGACTTGGACGATCAGATCCACCGATGCCGCGACAGTCGGCACAATAAAGGCGGCTGTGACGTTCTCACCCGCCAGCAGTGGCAGCGTGCAGAGCTTGATCACCGCTTCTCGCGCTGAGTTGGCGTGGACGCTGCACATGCCGGGAAGCCCAGAGTTCAACGCAATCAACAGATCCAGGCTTTCCTCCTGTCTGACCTCCCCGACGATGATGCGTGAGGGACGCATCCGCAGCGCCTCTTTGACCAATCGACGGAGTTTGATTTCGCCATTTCCCTCCAGGTTCGCCTGTCTGGTCTGCATGGCGACGACGTCCGGGAGTCGCGGTTTGAGCTCGAACACCTCCTCTGCGGTGATGACCCGCTCGGTTGCCGGAATGGAATTGATCAGTGCATTCAACAGCGTTGTTTTCCCGGCCTGGGTGCCACCGGAGACGATGATGTTCAACCCAGCGGTGACTGCGGCTTCCAGAAAACGGGCGGCGTGGGCGGTGATTGATCCTCTGGCCACCAGTTCATCCAGTGAATGTGCGGCCACCACGAATTTTCGGATGTTGAGCGACAGGTGAGTTCTGGTGATATCCGGGATGACGGCATGAAGTCGGCTGCCGTCCGGCAGGAGTGCGTCGACAAATGGGCTGGACAGGTCCAGCCGCCGCCCGGAGGGTTTGAGCATTCGTTCGACCAGGTCGCGAATCTCACCGGCGGCGAGCATGGTGTTGGTCAGCTCTGAGCGACCGTTGCGGGCCACGAAGACCTGGCCCGGTTGGTTGACCCAGATTTCTTCGACCTCGGTATCGTCGAGGAACCGTTGCAGCGGGCCGAATCCGGCGACTGCGTCGAAGATCTCGCGTTTGGCCGAATTTCTGTTGTACAGGCCGGGTAGGGATGAGACGCTGGCGCGTTCCTCGTAATGCAGAACGACTTCTTCGACGAGTTCGCGCGCTGCCTTTGGATCGGTGACGGGGTCGATCCCGCGCCGACGAATGAGCTCCCGCACTTCGCTCTGGATGTTCTCGATAGCGGTGGACACGGCGCTCCTCTGCCAGAGGCGACTGGGGAGAGGCCCGATGAGGTGAACGTACCGAACGCACGGCTGTTCCCGCCAGAGTGGAGGAGCGATGTGGATAGCTTTTTTTTGACGAGTGGAGCACGGCGCCGATTCGCGCCGCAGCTACCTCGGGCGAGCGACGGATTGACCGCAAGGGTCGTTGCGAGGGTCGGAATCCGATGACCGGATCCGTGTTCGAGGTATTTCCTCACGTTTTAGTTATTGTGTTCGATGAAATAGCTTTCAACTGTAGACATAGGAGAGCGGCCGGGTTACGATGGGGGAGTGGGGCCGCGTACCGGGGGTGGAGAAATGACAGCAGTCTAGGGAAGGCACCGACAGTGCTGATGTTTTGCCCGAGGTCGGTTTGGCTCCGGATGTGTCAGAGTCGCGTGCCGGTGTGCCGGACCATTGTTATCGGCAGCTTCGAGTACGTACAAAACACGCACCGGTTGATCTCACTTCGCACCTGATCGTGTTGGGCAGCAGTTGATAGCCACGTCGCCCTAGAATCTGCAAAATGACCGCGAGCGATTTACCCGAAGTAGCAACAGCGCCGATCGAAGCCGGGTTCGATCTGTCCCGTGATCTTGCCCTGGCACTGACACTGGCAGAGGCGGCCGACGCCATCAGTCTGGCCCGATTCGGCGCTGCCGATCTGGTCGTGGAATCCAAGCCCGATCTGACTCCGGTGTCCGACGCTGACCTGGCCGTGGAAACGGCAATCCGGGAACTGATTACGGCTGCCCGGCCCGATGATGCAATCGTCGGTGAAGAATTTGGCGCCGATCTTCCGACAACGGGCCGGCGGTGGGTGATCGACCCGATCGATGGAACCAAGAACTTCGTCAGGGGCGTGCCGGTCTGGGCGACGCTGATCGCGCTGTTCGATGACGACGAGGTTGTGCTCGGCGTCGTCAGCGCCCCGGCGTTGTCTCGTCGGTGGTGGGCAGCCAGCGGGCACGGAGCGTTCACCAGCTTTCAAAACCAGACGCCCACACCCTGCCGGGTCTCCGGGGTGAAAGAACTCAGCGATGCCAGTTTGTCGTTCTCGGAATTAGCCGAATGGGAGGCCATCGGTCGGCTGGATCAATTCATCGACCTGACCCGGTCCTGCTGGCGTACCAGAGGTTATGGGGACTTCCTGTCCTACATGTTCGTCGCGGAGGGAGCCGTTGATATCGCGATCGAGCCGGAACTGAATCTCTGGGACGTCGCGGCTTTGGTTCCTATCGTCACCGAGGCCGGCGGAACCTTCACCGGGGTCGACGGTTCCACAGCTTCACTGAACTCGGTGAGCGCGCTGGTGACGAATACACACCTCCACCAGCAGGTCCTCA
>JBBSUU010000051.1:0-10601 GCA_038234115.1 Mycobacteriales bacterium | reverse complement strand
GGGGCATTACGGTGGGACATGAGGGTCTCCTTTGGTGCGGTCTGGTGTTTAGTCGCTTCACACCAAACCAGGGAGACCCTCACCTATGCGATCACCACGCCCACCGGCGTGTCACCAACGTCCCTGGATACAACAGCTAGGGTGTAAGGCGGTTTTATTTCGGCCAGGTCAAACTTGAGCGTCAGTATCGCCGATCGACCCAGTAGCCCTTGACACTCCACGCGTACCGTTCCATGCTGTTGCACAACAAGCCTCATTTTGCGCAATACGCAACAGCACCGATTTCCACAGGATCAGCGGAGAAGGAGAACTTTCGCGTGTCGCAGATTTTTGTTGGTGGAACCTGGATTGATGCTTCCGACGCGCCGCAGCGCGAAATCCGCTGTCCTGCCGATGGATCTGTGGTCCGTACCGTCCCGGATGCCACAACAGAGCAGGCAATCCTGGCAATCCTGGCTGCCCGCAAGGCATTCGACGACGGACCATGGTCCAGCACTCCCGAGCGTGAACGCGGCGCCTTGCTCTCCCGGGTCGCCGATCTCCTGGTCCGCGACAAGGCCATCTATGCCCGGGCCGAAGCCCTGGACACCGGCAAACGGCTGATCGAAGCCGAATTCGACATGGACGACGTCACCGCCTGCTTCCGCTACTACGCGGCCAGCGCCGGTGCCGATGCCGGTCGCGTGGTGGACACCGGTAACAATGACGCGATCAGCCGAATTACCACCGCACCGGTGGGGGTCTGTTCGCTGATAACGCCCTGGAACTATCCACTCTTGCAGGTCTCCTGGAAAGTGGCGCCGGCCCTACTGGCGGGTAACACCTTCATCCTCAAGCCCAGTGAACTCACCCCTTCGACTGCCATGTTGCTGATGGACACACTTACCGAGGCGGGGTTGCCGCCGGGAGTGGCCAACCTGGTAACCGGCACGGGGACAGACGTCGGGGCGATTTTGACCTCGCACCCGGACGTCGACCTGGTCTCCTTCACCGGCGGTCTGGAAACCGGCAAGGCGATCATGGTCGCCGCCGCAGCCACCGTGAAGAAGGTTGCCCTGGAACTGGGTGGCAAGAACCCGAACATCATTTTCCCCGATGCAGACTTCGACACCGCCGTTGACTATGCGATTACGGCGATTTTTCTGCACTCCGGCCAGGTGTGCAGCGCCGGTGCCAGGTTGATCGTTCACGAGTCCATCCATGACACCTTCGTGGATGCGGTGGTGGCTCGCGCCGAAAAGATCCGCCTCGGCGGGCCTTTCGATGACGATGCTGAAACAGGAACCCTGATCTCGGCGGCCCACCGCACCAAGGTCAATGCCTACGTCCAGGCCGGAATCGCCGAGGGTGCGGTGTTGCGCTGCGGTGGCAGCGCACCTGAGGGTGCCCAATTCGAAAATGGATTCTATTATCTGCCAACCGTTCTGGATGGATGCAACACCAAGATGGCGGTGGTTCAGACCGAATCGTTCGGCCCCGTCATGACGGTGGAGACCTTCAGCACCGAGGCCGAGGCCATCATGCTGGCCAATGACACCATCTACGGTTTGGCCGGCGCCGTGTGGACCGCAGACGGCGGCCGCGGTCAGCGGGTCGCGCAGGCCCTACGACACGGGACCGTCTGGATCAACGACTACCACCCCTACCTGCCACAAGCGGAATGGGGTGGCTTCGGGCAGTCCGGTAACGGTCGTGAACTGGGCCCGACCGGACTGGCCGAATATCGCGAGATCAAACATATCTGGCACAACATCGCCCCGGCCGTACAGAACTGGTTCAGCCCCCTCGAAGATCCAGCGGAGCCCGCCTCCGGTGGAGCCGTTGCCGAAAGCAGTTGATAGGCAAGCAATCCTCCCCGAACGCAGGAGCACCCGAAATGGCAGCACCGTCGCTCAGCACTTCCGGTTCGACCGATTTCGCCGAAACGTCAGCCGTGCCGGATTTTTCGGTCCGCGGCCTCTGGAAAGTCTTCGGTCACAGGGGCGAAAAAATCCCCGGTGACCCAGAACTGGCCAGCTTGCCCGCTGCCGAGATCATGGAGCGAACGGGGTGTGTGCCCGCAGTCCGCGATATGAACTTCGATGTCGCTCGCGGCGAAGTCTTCGTCATCATGGGACTTTCGGGGTCGGGTAAGTCCACCCTGGTCCGCTGTCTGACCAGACTGATCGAACCGACCGTCGGGCAGGTTTTCCTCGAGGGCCAGGACATCATGAAGGCTTCGGGTGCCGCGCTCCGTGACCTGCGTCGGCGCAAGATGTCCATGGTTTTTCAGCATTTCGGCCTGTTACCGCATCGGACGGTAATTGAGAATGTTGCCTACGGCCTGGAAGTCCGGGGCGCCGGAAAATCCGAACGCCGAACCAGAGCCATGGACGTGATCAATCTGGTGGGATTGACGGGTTATGAAAAGCGTTTCCCCGACCAACTCTCCGGCGGTATGCAGCAACGAGTGGGGCTGGCCAGGGCTTTGGCCGGTGATCCGGATGTGTTGCTCTTCGACGAGCCATTCTCGGCTCTGGACCCATTGATCCGTCGCGATATGCAGGCCGAGGTCATCAGGCTGCACAGGGACATGGGTAAGACGATGATCTTCATCACCCACGATCTCTCCGAGGCGCTGAAGCTCGGCGACCGCATCCTGATCATGCGCAATGGCGAACTCGTGCAGATCGGCACCGGAGATCAACTGGTCGGCGCTCCGATCGATGACTATGTTGCCGACTTTGTCTCCGAGGTACCCAAGGCCGATGTGCTGACATTGAAGTGGATTGCCACCAAAGGCGTTGACCTGCCGGGTGACTGCGCGACCCTACCGGCTGACACCGTGATCAAGGATGCCATCTCAACCGTACTCAAATCATCCTCGCCCGTCCTGGTCATCGAGGACGGATCCGTTATCGGCTCCGTCGGACGTGATGAGATCCTGGCATTGGTCGGCAAGCAGGACGCGGCCTGATGTCGGCTCCTTCGCTGGGCCCGAATCTGGTCAAGGAGCTTCCCGAACGACCCCGCCCCCAGGTCATCGAGGCGAGGGCCAAGCCGGAGGCCGCTGCACCAAAACGTCTTTCGATCAAGACAATGATCCTGCTTGCAACCCTGGTGGTCTGGATCATCTGCTGGGCGCTGTTCAAGGGTAAGGCAACGCTGGCGCTGGGTACCGCGACATTGACCGACGTGCACCGCGGGCTCAATGATTTCAACGAATGGATCGGGTCCGGCCGCGATGCCAATCCCTGGTTCATCTACCTGTTCAACCCCCTGCGGGCATTCCTTGACACCATCGCAAACTTCTTCACCGAGACGTTGGCAGTCTCGAGTTCCGGCAAGGGCTACCCGAATATCGGTTGGCTCGGCGTGGTCGCCATTGCCACCTGGATTTCCTACACCATCGGCAACGTCCGGGTTGCCATCCTGACCCTGGTGGGCCTCATCCTCATTGGCCTGCAGGATCTGTGGGTACCGGCAATGCAGACCCTGGCGTTGACCCTCACGGCTGTGTTGATCTCATTGGTGCTTGCCATCCCGTTGGGTATCTGGGCCGGAGTGAGTAACCGGTTCAACAAGTTCGTCACCCCGGTGCTGGACTTCATGCAGATCCTGCCGAGCTACGTGTACCTGCTCCCACTGACGCTGTTTTTTGCCATTGGTCCGGCAGCCGCCGTTGTCGCAACGGTGATCTACGCCGCGCCGCCGACCATTCGTATAACCGCGCACGGCATTCGGCAGGTGCCGACGACGACCGTCGAAGCGGTCGATTCCCTTGGCGTCACCGGCTGGCAGCGGCTGCGGACGGTGTTGCTACCGATGTCCAAGCGCACCATCGTGATTGGCATCAACCAGACCATCATGGCCGCCCTGGCGATGGTGACCATCGCCGCGTTGATCGCCGCCCCCGGATTGGGCCAGATTGTCCTTCGAGCGTTGCAGTCCCTCAATATCGGTACCGCCTTCAACGCCGGTCTGGCTATTGTGCTGATGGCCATCATCCTCGATCGCAGCACCACCGCTGCAAGCGTGCGGGCCGAACTCGGCGCCAGAGCGGCCAAGGGTCGCAACCCCAAAATTCGCTGGAGCATCATCGGTGGCGGATTGGTCGTCACCGCCGTTGCGATCTATCTGTCCCAAACTCAGTTATGGGCAGCAGTTTTCCCGAATTACAAGTTCAAGTACACCGCCGACAGTAACCTGACCAGCGTTGGCGGCGCGATCAGCGACGGCACTGCAAATGCCACCACCTGGATCCAGGATCACTTCTCCGGGTTGACCTCAGCCCTCCGCGAGGGTGTGACATCGATATTCCTGAATCCATTGGAGTCGTTACTCGTCGACACACCGTTCTTCGTCGTCGGTGCGGTTCTGGTGATCATCGCCGTCGTCGTCGCCGGTACGCGGCCGGGCATCATCACCGCTCTGGCATTGATCTTCATCGGTCTGCTCGGTATGTGGTCTGCTGCAATGGCGACCTTGGCCGCCGTCCTGGTGGCCACCGTGATCACCATGATCATCGCCGTCATCATCGGCACCTTGATGGGGCGTTCCAAACGAGCCGACACTCTCATCCGGCCGATTCTGGATGGTGCCCAGACGCTCCCGGCTTTTGTCTACTTGATTCCGTTCCTGGCTCTGTTCGGACCGACAAGATTCACCGCGATCGTGGCAGCCGTCGTCTACGCAGCGCCGGCCTCCATCAAGATCGTGGCCGACGGTATCCGGGGGGTCTCACCGACAACGTTGGAAGCAGCCACCTCATGCGGGTCGAGCACCTGGCAGTTGATCACCAAGGTGCAGATTCCGATGGCCTCCAAGTCGCTGGCGCTGGCCACCAACCAGGGCATTATCTATGTCCTCTCGATGGTGGTGGTTGGCGGACTTGTCGGTGCCGGCGCCCTTGGCTACCTGGTGGTTTCCGGCTTCGTCCAACTCAATCTCTACGGCAAAGGCCTGGCGGCCGGCGTTGCCATCGTGCTGCTCGGCGTCACGTTGGACCGCGTCACGCAGGCCGCCACCAGCAAGTCCGGCCGCTAGCCGTTCTCCGAACCCCCGTCGTGTCCATCACGACGGCAGCTCCACCGCTCCCCCAACAGAATGTCCACAAGGAGGCTTTACATGCGAGTAAGTCTGATCACCGGTGCCACCAGGATGCGAGGTTGGAAGGCAACTGTCGCGGCGGCCACGGTAGGCGCATTTGTGCTGACCGGTTGTGGCGGGTCATCGCTCAACGAGAATCCGACGACCGCTGCTGCGGGGGGCGCCGCCACCGCTGCCGGAGCTTCCAGTGCGGGTACCGAAGCAGCCGGCGGCACAACTGCTGATTGTCCGAACTTCAACCTGGCGATGAATGCCTGGGTCGGATACACCGCCAGCGCGTCCGTGGTGACCTACGTCGCCGAGAGCGAATTGGGCTGCAAGGTTACCCAGAAGGATCTCAATGAACAGGTCGCCTGGCAGGGATTCGAGACCGGCGAAGTGGATGTCATCATCGAGAACTGGGGTCATGCGGATCTCAAGGCCAAATACATCGATTCCGACAAGGTTGCCCAGATTGCCGGTAAGAACGGCAACGTAGGCGAGATCGGCTGGTTCGTGCCACCGTGGATGGCGAAAAAATACCCGGACATCACCGACTACAAGAACCTGAACAAGTACGCCGACATGTTCAAGACCGGTGAATCCGGCAGCAAGGGCCAATTGCTGGATGGTGACCCGGCCTTCGTCACCAACGACGCCGCTTTGGTCAAGAACCTGGATCTGAATTTTGAAGTTGTCTATTCCGGATCTGAGGCGGCACTGATCACCGCCTTCCGCGATGCAGAGAAGAATCAGACCCCGTTGCTGGGCTACTTCTACTCTCCGCAGTGGTTCCTGGCCGAAGTTCCGCTGGTTCAGATTCAGCTCCCCAAGTGGACCGAAGGCTGCGATACCAATCTGGAAGCAGTCGCGTGTGGCTACCCGGAAGATCAATTGGACAAGATCGTCTCGACCAAATTCGCTGATTCCGGCTCGCCGGCAGTAAATCTGGTCAAGAACTTCAGCTGGACCAACGACGACCAGAACGCAGTGGCGCAGGCGATCACCGATGGCGCATCGCCGGCCGATGCGGCCAAGGCCTGGGTCGAGAAGAACCCGGACAAGGTTGCCGCCTGGTTGGGTAAGTAGCGCAAACCGCGCCGGGGACGGCTCCGGTGGCCCGCGTCGGGAAATCCGCACGCGGGGCACCGGGTCGTTCCCGTTCAGCCACCGGGGATTTACCGTTCGGCGTGGCAGTGCAGGCCGGACCAACTGCTTGACAGCACCGAACCTCGAGTACAGACTGTTGCATAAGGTGCACTGCGTTGCGTATTGCGAAACGTTCCTGACTAGTTGGAGGCTTCCATGGCCGGACCACAAGTTGTCATCATCGGCGGCGGCATCGTCGGGGCCAGCGTTGCCGACGAGCTGTCCGAACGGGGCTGGACGAATATCACCCTTGTCGATGCCGGCACCCTGCCCGCAGCGGGCGGATCGACCTCACACGCGCCGGGTGTGGTATTCCAAACCAACGGCACCAAGGTCATGAGCGAGCTCGCCCGCTACACGGTCGAGAAGTTCACCGCGCTCCGCTGGGAGGGCCAACCTTGCTACCTCCCGGTCGGCGGGCTCGAGATCGCCACCACCCCGGAACGTCTCGCCGAACTGGACCGTCGCTTCGGCTACGCCCAGGCCTGGGGGATTCCGGATGCCCAACTGCTCTCGGCCGAAGAATCCGTACAGAAGTGGGACCTGCTGAATCCAGAAAAAGTCCTCGGCGGGCTCTTCGTCCCCACTGACGGCATCGCCAAGGCCGTCGATGCCGTTGCCGCCCAGGTGCAGCGCTCCCGCGAACGCGGCGTCACCATCATGGACAACACTGAAGTGCTCGACGTCACCGTGGTGGACGGCAAGATCACCGGGGTGGAAACCGCCGGCGGCTTCCTGCCGGCCGAGATCGTGCTCTGCTGCGCCGGGATCTGGGGCCCGAAGATCGCCAAGATGGTCGGGATGACGCTGCCGCTGACGCCGCTGGCTCACCAACTGGCCTGGACCGATCCACTGCCCGCATTGGCCGGTCACACCCGGGAGGCCACTCGTCCGGTGCTGCGCCACCAGGACGCCGACCTGTATTACCGGGAAAACTTCGAGGGCATCGCCATCGGCTCCTACCGACACCGGCCGATGCCGCTGGCAGCCGAAGACCTGTTGCCCTGGGGCGGCGAGGTGATGCCCAGCGTCCTGCCGTTCACCGAGGAGGACTTCGAGTTCCCGCTCACCGAGACAGCCGAATTACTCCCGGCCACCGCGGGTATCGGGATGGCCGAAGCGATCAACGGCGTTTTCTCTTTCACCACTGACAACCTGCCGCTGCTCGGCCCGTCCCCCGATGTCGAAGGTTTCTGGGTTGCTGAAGCCGTCTGGGTCACCCACTCCGGCGGCGTCGGCAAGGCGATGGCCGAATGGCTGATCGACGGCTACAGCAGCAGTTTCGACCTCCATGCCTGCGATATCAACCGCTTCGAGCGTCATCAGTTGGCGCCGGCCTACGTCTTGGCCAAGGACTGCCAGAACTTCGTCGAGGTCTATGACATCCTGCATCCGCTGCAGCCGATGGAGCACTCCCGCCCGTTGCGCACCTCCCCCTTCTACCCGCGAGAGCAAGAACTCGGCGGATTGTTCCTGGAGGCCAACGGTTGGGAGCGGCCACACTGGTACGCCGCCAACGACGCGCTGGTTTCCTCCGAGCGCAACACCGGCTGGCATATTCCAAAGCCGGACCCCTGGGCCTGCATGTTCTGGTCCCCCACCATCGCCGCCGAAGCCGCCATCACCCGCACCGATGTGGCCATCTACGACATGACCGCGCTCAAACGCCTGGAAGTGTCCGGCCCCGGCGCCACTGATTTCCTGCAGTCCCTGGTAACGGCCAATATCGCGAAAACCGTTGGTGGCGTGACCTATTGCCTGATGCTCGACATCGATGGCGGAATCCGGTCTGATATCACCGTTGCCCGGTTGGGCAAGGAGCACTACCAGATCGGCGCCAATGGAGCGTTGGACACGGATTGGTTGAAGCGTCACCTGCCGACCGGCTCGCCCATCCAAGTCCGCGATATCACCGCCGGCACCTGCTGTATCGGCATCTGGGGACCGAAAGCGCGCGAGGTCGTTCAATCTCTGACAGCCACGGATTTCTCCAACGATGGCTTCAAGTATTTTCGTTCCAAGCAGACCTATCTCGGTACCGTCGAGGTGACGGCGATGCGCTTGAGCTACGTCGGTGAACTCGGTTGGGAGCTCTACACCACCGCGGATCAGGGTTTGGCGCTTTGGGATTTGCTGATGAAAACCGGTGAGCCGCATGGCATCATCGCGGCCGGACGTGGCGCCTTCAATTCCCTGCGCATCGAAAAGGGCTACCGCTCCTTCGGCACCGATATGACCTACGAGCACGACCCCTACCAATCCGGTCTGGACTTTGCGGTCAAGATCGACAAAGGCGAGTTCATCGGTCGTGCCGCACTCATCGAGCGCAGCAAGAACATCACCAAGAAACTGGTGTTGCTGACGTTGGATGAGGACGCCGACTTCGATCCCATTGTTCTTGGCAGCGAACCTGTTTACGCCGCCGAGCTGTGCGTCGGCTACGTCACCAGCGCCGCCTATAGCTACACCCTCGGAGTCTCGCTGGCATACGCCTGGCTGCCGATCGAACTCACAGCGCCCGGGACTGCAGTTGAGGTTGGATATTTCAACAAGCGGTACCGTGGCGTCGTGACCGCCGAACCCGGGTTCGACCCGCAGATGAAAAAGATCCGTTGTTAAATCTTTGTCCCTGGTCCGCCAGATCCCGTTGGGAGCTTTGATGTCCACACCACCCCCCGGCGCCGACCTACCGGGGCACCCAGATTTCCTCTGGCGCAATCCCACGCCGAAGAAGCACTATCAGGTGCTCATCATCGGTGGCGGTGGGCACGGTCTGGCGACCGCGCATTATCTGGCAAACCGATACGGCATCACCGATGTGGCGGTGCTGGAAAAGGGATGGCTGGCCGGCGGGAACATGGCCCGCAACACCACCATCATTCGCTCCAATTACCTCTGGGACGCCTCCGCCGGGATCTACGAGCATGCGCTGAAACTGTGGGAGGGGCTCGCCGAGGAGTTGGACTATCCCATCCTGTTCTCCCAACGCGGCGTGTTGAACCTGGACCATTCCCTGCAGGACATCCGCGATTCCAAACGGCGGGTGGCGGCCAACCAACTCAACGGTGTCGACGCGCAATGGCTGGATGTGGATGGGGTAAGGGAAATCTGCCCGATCGTCAATACCTCCGACAACATCCGATACCCGGTGATGGGCGGCACATACCAGCCGCGCGCGGGGATTGCCAAACATGACTACGTGGCTTGGGGTTTCGCTCGTAGTGCCGATGCGGCCGGAGTCGACCTGATTCAGGGCTGCGAGGTCACGGCAATCGATCAGAGTCACGGCAAAGTGACCGGCGTGCAGACCTCACTCGGCGCAATCTCCGCCGACGTCGTTGCGTTGTGCGGGGCCGGTAACTCATCGGTACTCGCCGAAATGGCCGGCTTCCGGCTGCCCATTCAGTCACATCCGTTGCAGGCGTTGGTATCGGAGCTCGTAGAACCGGTACACCCGACGGTGGTGATGTCCAATGCCGTTCACGTCTACGTCTCGCAGGCCCATAAGGGCGAACTGGTAATGGGAGCCGGCGTCGATTCCTACAACGGCTACGGGCAGCGCGGGGCCTTCCATGTGATCGAGCGGCAGATGTCGGCGGCCGTTGAACTCTTCCCGATTTTTGCCCGGGCCCACGTGCTGCGAACCTGGGGTGGGGTGGTGGATGTCACCCCCGATGCCTCTCCGGTGGTGAGCACCACCCCGATCGAAAACCTCTATGTCAACTGCGGTTGGGGCACCGGCGGCTTCAAGGCCACCCCCGGTATCGGTGATGTGCTGGCAGCCACCATCGCCGCCGGAACCATGCACCCACTCGCGCAACCCTTCAGCCTGGAACGCTTCACCACCGGACGCCTGGTTGACGAACACGGCGCTGCCGCCGTGGCCCATTGATGTGTTGAGGACTGACTGACCATGATGCTGATCGACTGCCCGGAGTGCGGGCCACGCGACGAAACCGAATTCCACTATGGCGGCGCCGCGCACGTGGCCTACCCTCAAACACCGGCTGAGTGCAGCGAGGAGGAATGGGCGCAGTACCTTTTCTTCCGGGAGAACACCCGGGGCGACTTCGCCGAGCGTTGGGTGCATTCGGCCGGTTGCCGCCGCTGGTTCAATGCCGTACGGAACACCGTGACCTACGAGTTCTCTGCCATCTACCCCGCCGGCACCGCCCGGCCGAACAACTCAGGAGCCACCGTATGACCGGCTGTCGAATCCCCGGATACGGTACCCGGATCAATCGCGATGCGCCGCTCTCGTTCAGTTTTGACGGTATTGCACTGACCGGATTCGCCGGTGACTCGCTGTCTTCGGCGGTGTTGGCCAATGGTGTTGCCGTGGTTGGCAGTTCGATCATGAAAGGTCGTTCCCGGGGCGTCACCAG
>JBBSUU010000050.1:0-10611 GCA_038234115.1 Mycobacteriales bacterium | reverse complement strand
GAGTTCATCGCCGTCCTCGGGCCCAACGGTGCGGGAAAGACGTCGCTGCTGCGCGTTCTGTTGGGCCAGCAGCAGCTCACGGCCGGAACCGTCGAAGTGGGCGGGCTCCCGGTCCGCCGCGGCTCCTCGAGCATCGGCTACGTTCCGCAGCAGAAAAATTTTGACCCCGGCCTCTCGGTCCGCGGCCGTGACCTTGTTGGTTTCGGTATCGACGGGCATCGGTGGGGGCTCACTCTGCCCAGCCGGAAACGGTCCCGGAGAGTGGCCGATGCGCTGGCCCAGGTCAATGCGACCAGTTACGCCGATGTTCCGATCGGCATGCTCTCCGGGGGTGAACAACAGCGACTGCGAATCGCGCAGGCACTGATCACCGACCCCGCGGTGCTGCTGTGCGATGAACCACTCCTGAGTCTGGATCTGGCGCACCAGAAGTCGGTCAGCGAGCTGATCAAACAACGTAGCGCAATGACCAATACCGCGGTCATTTTCGTCACCCACGAGATCAACCCGATCCTGGACAAGGTGGACCGGGTGATCTATCTGGTCAATGGGCGTTTCAAGATCGGAACTGCGTCCGAGGTGATCACCGCGGCAGTCCTGTCGGATCTGTTCGACACCCCCATCGAGGTGGTCGAGGCCGGGGACCGGCTATTGATCATCGGCAGCGAGACCTACCCGCATCATCACGAGGCGCATTGATGAACAACCTGTTCGCCTGGCTGTCCCAGTTCTTCTCTTTCAACGACTTCGATCGCCTCCTCCCCCTTGTCACGCTGTCACTGATCGCCGCCGTCATCATAGGGGTGTTGGCCGGCATCATCGGCCCGATGGTTGCGGCCCGAGATCTGGCCTTTGCCGTTCACGGGACGGCTGAGCTCTCGTTCACCGGCGCGGCGGCAGCACTGTTGTTCTTCGGCACCGACTGGGTGGTGCAGGGTTCGATCGTCGGCTCGGTCATTGCCGCGATCATCTTCGGGCTGCTCGGCGTCCGCGCGCACGATCGGAATTCCGCAATCGGCGTCGTGATGGCCTTCGGGCTCGGTCTCGGGGTCCTATTCATCGCGATCTATCCGGGCCGTTCGGCGAATAAATTTGGCGCCCTGGTGGGTCAACCGTCGGCGGTGAACGGGAGCCAGCTGTTGACACTGTCAATCGTTGCCGTCATCGTCATCGGCTCGATGGCCGTTCTCTGGCGGCCGCTGTTCTTCGCCTCCGTGGACACCGATGTCGCGGTTTCCCGGGGTGTGCCGGTGCGACTTCTCTCGCCGATCTTCATGATCCTGCTTGGTCTGACGGTGGCCATGGCGGTACAAATTGTCGGCGCGCTGTTGGTGCTGTCGCTGTTGATCACACCGACGGCATCGGCGACCCGACTCACCGCATCGCCGCTCAAGGTAGTCCTGCTCTCCACCACGTTCGCGATTGTGTCCGCAGTGGGCGGCGTGCTGCTCGCGCTGTCCCCCGGATTGCCGATCAGCCCTTATGTGACCACCATCTCCTTCCTGATCTATCTCGGATGCCGGGTGATCGGCGCGTTGCGGGTCCGCGGCGGCTGGTCTGGCAGACTCGTCGACGCCTGATTTGCGTACTCATCGAATCTTTCGTGTTTAACCCCAACCCGATATGCACACAGAGTCAATGGATTTCGGCCATTCAGGGGGCGCCACTCACGATGGCATGACATCAGTTGCTGTATTTCGTTCCCGGCTCCCACCAACGTATTTTTGACAGTAATCGAAAGTTCTCTAAAGGCGGCGCGACCACTTACCAAAGCGGATGCACGCGTCGGGCAGGGAGATAGGGACCGATAATGGCAGATCAAATACGCGCGCTGGTGGTCGAGGATGATCCCGACGTAGCTTCATACATGGAAGTAATCCTGGGTAAACGAGGCGGTTTGGCCGTCACCATCGCCCCCAATGCACACATCGCCATTCAATTTGCGATGCAGCACGAATATGACGTCGTAGTAACGGATATCGAGTTACCGGGGATGACCGGTCTGGAGCTGGTCGAGAAACTGCGGCAGGATTTTCCGCTGTTACCGATCGTGGTGATGACCGCCCATGCCAGCGTTGACTACGCTGTCTCCGCGTTGCGAAGCCAGGCTGATGAGTTCCTGGTGAAACCGGTCCCCGGGCCCGAACTGGTCGCCAAGATCAACGCACTGGTGCTCAAAGCCCGCGCTGCCAGGGGTTCACAACCGCCCACTCGCACCGTGCTGGCCATCGGCGCTCACCCCGACGACGTGGAGATCGGTGTCGGCGGGCTCCTGGCGGCGCACCGCCAGGCAGGTGATCGGGTGGTAATTTTGACCCTTTCCCGAGGCGCCCGCGGGGGCCAGGCCGACGACCGGCAACACGAGTCCTTGGCTGCTGCCGAACTCATCGGCGCGCGCCTGTTCCTGGAAGATCTGGAGGACACCAGGATCAGTGCGGCCGACCCAACGGTGTCAATCATCGAGCGGGTCTGCGCCGAGGTGAACCCGGATATCGTCTACACCCATTCGATCAACGACCGCCATCAGGACCACCGCGCCGTGTTCGAGGCCGCCTCGGTGGCCACCAGACGGGTACCGACACTGGCCTGTTTCCAGAGCCCTTCGGCCACCGTCGACTACCGACCCAACCGGTTCGCCCCGATCGACGGGTTCACCGAAACGAAACTTGCACTGCTGCAGTGCTTTGCCTCGCAGGCAAACATCCGGGACTACCTGGAACCGGAGTTTGTCCTGGCTACCGCCCGCTACTGGTCCAGATACGGTGGCGGCAAGGCGTGTGAGCCGCTGGAAGTCATCCGGGACACCTCCGGCTTCATCTCGAAAGGCGCCTCCGCCGCCGTGACCGCCGACCTTGCGCTGGGACAGGCCTCGTGACGCGCGTGCTGGTTACCGGTGCGGGTGGGCCGGCCGGCGTCAGCATCATCCGATCTCTGCTCAAGCGTGCTGACGTGACGGTGCTGGCTGCGGATATGGACCGCTATGCCAGCGGTATCTACTTGGTCGCGGCCGGCGACGGCCACTTGATCCCGGCTGGTTTGGCGCCCGAATTCGTTGATGAGCTGCTCGGGCTGTGCGTGCGTCTGGACATCCAGGTCCTGTTCCCGACGGTCGATGTCGAACTACCGCTGATCGCGGCCAGGGCCGGGGAATTCAACTCGGCGGGGATCAGGATTGCATCGCCCTCGTTGCCATGCCTGGAAGTCTGCCTGGACAAGTACCTACTGGCCCAGCGTTGCCAGGGCGTCCTTCCGGTTCCACGCACCGAACTCCTGGGTGAATCACTGGACTGGGACTACCCGGTGATCGTCAAGCCACGCCGCGGCGCCGGTTCCCGGGGGGTGCACCAGGTCGATTCCCGGGAAGCGCTCCAAGCGCTGGGTGCTGACACTGCCATCCTCGTTCAAGAACTGCTGCCCGGTGCAGAGTTTTCCGTCGACGTCCTGGCATCGCCGGCCGGCAATGTGATTGCCGCGGTCCCGCGCTCTCGACTCCGAGTGGACTCCGGTGTTTCGGTGGCCGGCGCCACAATTCGCGACGCCGAACTCGAGAAAGCCGCCGCTGCAGTTGCTACCGCCATCGGTTTGACGACCGTTGCCAATGTTCAACTTCGCCGCAACGTCAACGGGGAGGCAGCGTTACTGGAAGTCAATCCACGATTCCCCGGGGCCATGCCGCTCACCATCGCAGCCGGTGTCGACATGCCCTCGCTCACCCTGGATATGGTCCTGGGCCTGGCCGTCCCCGACTCGGTAGAATTTCGCGAACTCGCGAATGTCCGGTATCTGGAAGATGTGTTCCTGGATCTTGCCGAAGTCCTGTCAGGTGACTGAGCTTCCCGGGGACGGTCTTCCCGGGGGCAGTCCTCTTGGGCGCAGTCCTCTTGGGGCCGGTCCGCTGGGGTGTGAGCCTCCGGGGCCCGAGTTACTGGGCGGCGACTTCCACGTGCACTCGACCTTCTCTGATGACGCCACCAGCACGCTACTGGAAAATCTGGAAGCTGCTCGGACGGTTGGTCTTTCGCGAATCCGAATGGTCGACCACGTCCGGATCGCGACCACTTACGTCCCGGAGTTCCTGGCCGCTGTTGCTGCCCTCCCCACGGTCGAGGGCTTGAGCGTCCTTACCGGTGTCGAAGCAAAGATTCTCACGGCGGCGGGCACCCTGGATATCCCGGCCGACCTACCGCCGGACCTGACGGTGCTGATCGCGGACCATCAGTTCCCCGGCCCGGACGGCCCGTGGTCACCCACGCGTACCCGCCAGGAAATTGCTGACGGGCTCGGTGCCGGCGATGCGATCGAAATCCTGATCAGCGCAACCATCTCGGCCATGCATTCCGTCCGGTCCGCCCAACTGGCGCACCTGTTCTCGTTGCTACCAAAAATTGGGCTGACTGCCGAAGATGTTTCCGATGAGCTGTTGACCAGTCTCGCCGCTGCGGCTGTCCATACCGGTACCACGATCGAGCTCAACGAGAAATGGGAGTGCCCCGGCACCCGTGCGGTTGATATTTTCGCTGCCGCCGGTGTCGCACTGGTGGCCTCGACCGACAGCCACCACTGCTCCGATGTCGGCCGTTATCGATGGGTCGCACAGCAACGTGTTCGGAATACGCCATGATGGTGCTGCAGATCCTCTGCTTGGTCCTGGTCGCCATCGGTGCCCTACCGGTTGCGGTTGGGCTGTATCAGTTCCTGCTCATTCCTATCCATGCATTCCGCAATCATTACCCCGCGGCGCGACCGCATCTGCCCCGGGTGGCCGTGCTGTTGCCGGCGTGGAACGAGGGCGCCGTGATCGGTGCTTCCATCGACCGTCTGATCAAACTGACGTACCCGAAAGATCGGCTGCGGATCTACGTCGTCGATGACGCGAGCACGGACTCGACCCCGGACGTCGTGCTGGCCAAGGCGACTCAGTATCCCGGACAGGTAGTTCACCTCAGACGGGACAAGGGCGGCGAAGGCAAGGCGCACACTCTCAACCACGGTATTAAAATTCTGTTGGCCGACGACTGGATGCAAGCCCTGCTGATCATGGACGCCGACGTGATCTACCGCGCGGACTCACTCCGCCGGATGACGGCGCACCTGGGTGATCCCAGTGTTGGCGCTGTCACGGCCTTCATTGCCGAGGGCAGCGGCGATCCGAACTATCTGACCCGGTTCATCGCCTATGAATACATTGCCGCCCAACGGGCTTCACGCCGTGCGCAGAATGTCATCGGTGCGATGGCGTGTTTGGCCGGCGGTGCCCAACTGCATTCCCGGGAAAACCTGGAAGCCATCGGTGGCCGGATCGACACCTCGTCGCTGGCCGAAGACACCTTCACCACGTTCCTCACCCAACTCGGTGGGCGCCGGGTGGTCTTCGAACCGCACGCCGTGGTGCTCGCCGAAGAACCGGGTTCCATTGCTGCGTTGTGGAAGCAGCGACTGCGGTGGGCTCGGGGCAACGTGCAGTTGACCGGGCGGTTTCGCAAGGTCTTCTTCCGGCCGTCAAAGGCGCATCGGTTGGGGTCCATCACCTTCGGCCTGTTCTGGTTCACCACCTTTCTGCTCCCGGTGGCGATGATCCTGTCCTCGATCGGTCTGGTCGGTCTGTATTTCCTGAACAGCGATCTGGCCAATGTGGTCTTCCGGGCTACCTGGTTCCTTTCTGCCTGCACCTATGTCTATCTGACTCTGTTTGCGCTGCAACTGGATGGGCGGGCCGGCTGGCGAAACTGGCGGGAGGCCATCCTGTTTCCCGGCGTCATCTCGTTGATGGTGATCACCATGGCGTTTTTCCCCGGTTTGCTGGACGAATGGCTGCCCGGACTATTCGGCCTGAGCGTCAACGACACCGGCGGAAAAATCTGGACGCTGTTCATCTACGCCTGGCTCTCGCTGTGCATGGTGGCCGCCTGGGGGATCAAGAGGATCGAGAACAACAAGGTCGGCCGCCGGTTGGCGCCGCTCTTGGTCTATTTTGTCGGTTATGGCCCGCTGCTGTGTGCCATCACCTTCGATGCCTACATCAAACAGTTCAGGGGCGCCGCTCAAGTGTGGGACAAAACCGAGAAAACAGGGCGGGTACTGGCGTGAGTGAATACAATGCGGCTGCGGTCAGTGAGCAACCCGCTGGGATTTCCGAACTGACCGGTTTGGACCAGGTCGCTCTCGACCGGGCCGGTGGCCCGATGGCAGAGCTGACCGACAAGGCACTGTACGCCGAGATCGATTCGAACCGTCGCGCCGAATATCGATTGGTGACTTCGGCTTTGGTCTGTCTGGTGGCGATCGTGGTGCTGGTGGCACTTCGTTGGTGGTACCTGGGATGAACGGCCACCCGATTGTGCTTGTCGTGGATGACGAACCGGATCAGCGGCATCTACTACGTACTCTTCTGGAGCGCGCCGGTTGCCAGGTATTGGCGGCAGAGTCGGCGGACAATGCGATGGCGCTGGCCGAGATTGCCGATCTGGATCTGGCTTTCATCGACCTGATGATGCCGGGGGTCGACGGGTGGAAACTGGCCGAGAAGCTGCGGCTGCGGCAGCCGAACTGTCCGATCATCATTACCTCCGTTCTGGATGTGGAAACCTATCCGGCCTGCCAGGGCGCCCTGCCGAAACCGTTCAGTCGAGATCAGCTCCGAGCAGTGCTCGCCGCCCATGTGCCGGATTGGCGGCCGGCATGAGCTTGCCCATTCTGATCGCCGACGATGACCCGGATATTCGGATGTTGATCGCCATCGCTGTCCGAAAGTCGGGCCACCACGTCAGTTTCGAGGCAGCCGATGGTGTGGAAGCCGTCCGCGGTGCCACTGCAGCGGTACCGGCGCTGGCGATCCTGGATATCTCGATGCCGAATATGACCGGGGTGCAGGCGTGCACCCTGATGCGGGCCGACCCGCGGTTGGTGGGGATGAAAATTGTGTTGCTCTCCGCAGCCGCCCATGACAGGGCGGTGCAGGCCGGCCTCGCGGCCGGCGCCGATCTATACGTCACCAAACCGTTCAGCCCGCGGGCACTGGCGCTGACGATCACCGATCTGTTGGACGCGCCGTGACCATCCTCAGGTCCGCCATCGCCGAGCGGATCGCCGAGCGGATCGCCACGCTGCGCACCGGGCGTCATTCCATCACGGAGCGACAATTGGTGACGGCCGGCAGCTTTGCCGTCGCCGGGTTGCTCCTGGTGTTGCCCGGTGTAACCATTGCCAATTATTTTCAGTTGTGGCTATCCGTCGCGCTGATGGCTGCCGTCACCGCCGGCGCCTTGTGGTTGCCATGGCGCACCTTGCCCAAGAATCTGCACCTGACTGTGTGGTTCATCGACATCGCCGCAGTCGGCCTCCTCCGAGAGGCAACCGGCGGCCCGTCCTCGCAGGTGAACGCGCTGATCATTTTGCCGGTGCTGAGTTTGGCGCTGGAACGAGGCCGACTGCCGGTCATCGCCGGATCTGTCGCAACCTGCGTGATCTACCTGCTTCCGGTGTTGCTGAATCAGCACACCGACGCCGACGCCGCCCTACTGGTCCGAGCCGTTTTCACTCCGTTCGTCCTGCTGCTCACCGGCCTCACCGTCAACGAACTCACCACCCGGGTCCGCTTCCGGATGCGTTCGGAAGGGCAGCTGCGCAAGGCCCAGGAGCAGTTGCTGTCGCTGGCCGATGCACATGCCCTCGAACTGGCCGCGCGGGCCGAAGAATTGAAGATGTCATCAGAATTGCTGGCCAGCGTGATGGACTCGGCCACCGAACAGGCCATCATCGGTACCGATCTTGTTGGCACGATTCAGCTTTTCAATACTGGCGCGGAACAGATGGTGGGGTACCGGGCAGCGGATCTGATCGGTACTCATTTCGCACCTCCGTTGCGGGAGACCAATCCGGTGGCCGGCCGAGCGCCATGGGAAGGTCACGTGTTCACGAGCCTGATTCAGGTGGCCTCCCAGGGCCTGCCAGACGTCCGGGAGTGCTTCCTCGTCCTGCCGAACGGTCACGAGTTGCCGTCCAGAATCGCCGCCACCGCGCGTCACGATGATGCGGGCCGGCTGACGGGCTACATGTTCGTGGTCATCGACATGACCCAGGTGTACGAGGTGGCCAGACTCAAAGACCAGTTTGTCAGCCTGATCTCGCACGAGCTTCGCACGCCGCTCAGTTCGATCCTCGGGTACATCGAGCTGATCGCCGATGACGAGGACAATCCGTTGTCACCGGAGCAATCGGCGTACTTGACCACAGTGGAGCGCAACGCAAACCGCCTACTGCGACTGGTCGGCGAACTCCTGTTCACCGCGCAGGTGGAATCCGGCGGATTCTCCCTGGATAACCAGGAAGTATTGCTGGCACCACTGTTGGAAACTGCAGTGGAATCAGCGATGCCCGTGGCATCGACCGGCGGAATCGATGTCCTGGTCGGCACTCTGGCGTCGGCGCGGGTACTCGGCGATCCGCTGCGCCTGAGCCAGGCCTGCGACAACTTGATCTCCAATGCCATCAAGTTCACCAAAACCGGTGGCAGCGTGACCGTTTCGCTGGATGTCTGCGATGGCTCGGCCCTTATCCGGGTACGCGACACCGGCGTTGGCATTCCCGCCGACGAAGTGGACAAATTGGCATCCCGCTTCTTTCGGGCCAGTACTGCCACCAAAAATGCCGTACCCGGTGTGGGTTTGGGTTTGACCATCACCAAAGCCATTGCCACCGCCCACGGCGGCGCGTTGGAAGTGGCAAGTGTCGAAGGCGACGGGACCACCTTCACCCTGCGCCTGCCACTGATGGGCTGAGAGCGGCTGGGCCGCGGCGAAATGCCACAGCCCGGCGGCAAAAAGCGAACCGCCGGTTATCGGGTCGAGATGCGCCTTCTGCGAGCAACTTCGGCCAACACCACGCCGGCCGCGACTGAAGCGTTCAGCGATTCGACACTGCGCGCCATCGGGATCGAGATTGTCGCATCGCACACCGTGACGGTCAGGCGGGACAGCCCCCGACCTTCCGAGCCGACAACCAGAACCAGCGGGCCTGTTGCCAGGTCGAAGTTGTCCGTCGTCACGGTACCGTCGGCATCCAAGCCGACGATCATGGCGCCACCGCTGGCCCAATCCTTCAAGGTTCGGACCAGGTTGGTGCACCGTCCGACCGGAATCCGGGCCGCGGTACCGGCAGAGGTTCGCCAGGCCGAAGCCGTCATACCGGCGCTGCGACGTTCGGGAACCAGGACACCATGGGCACCGAAAGCCGCCGCCGAACGCACGATTGCGCCGAGGTTGCGAGGATCGGTCACGCCATCAACGGCCACCAGCAACGGCTTGACACCGGATTCCACCGCCAGCGCCATCAACTCGTCCGGGTGGGCGTAGGTGTACGGCGGTACCTTGAGAGCCAGTCCCTGGTGAATTGCGTTGCCGGTCAGTCGATCCAGCTCACCACGACCCACTTCGAGGATCGCGATCCCGCGACCGGCTGCCTCATGGACTGCCTCGGTGACTCGCTCGTCGGCCGAGAGCCCTTGGGCCACATAGAGCGCGGTGGCCGGGACGCCGGCCCGCAATGCCTCGACAACGGGATTGCGTCCGACCACGGTTTCGGGAAGGTCACTCTTGCCACGAGTGGGGCGCGAGTTGCCGGAACCGGCCCGCTGCGGGGTCTTGGAATCCCGACGAACCGCTGCGGCTACCCGCTTGGCAGCCGGGTGATGCGGGCGCTCGACGGCCGATGGCGTGGGGCCCTTGCCCTTGACGCCACGACGTTGCTGCCCACCGGTGCCTACCACCGCACCCTTTTTGGTTCCAGCTTTACGAATCGCACCGCGTCGCTGTGAATTGCCAGCCATCTGTCTATCTTCTTTCTTGTTATTCGTTCAGCGAGGGGGCGGCAACGGACCAGGTGGCACCGTCCCGACCGTCCTCGATCGCAAATCCGGCCGCGGTCAGGCGGTCCCGGATCTGATCCGATGCGGCGAAGTTCTTCCCCGCTCGAGCTTCGGCACGTTGCGCCAACAGCGTTTGTACAAGTCGATCGGTCGCCCGCTGAAGTCCGTCGTCGGATTTCGCGCTGCCACTCCATTTCTCGTCGAGCGGATCGATACCAAGTACTGCCAGCATCGAGCGCACCGTCCGGGCAAAATTTTTGGCGCCGTCATCGCCGGCAGCCAGCGCCGAGTTTCCCAGTCGCACCTGTTCGTGAAGGACCGCCAACGCACGCGGAACTGCCAGATCGTCATCCATCGCGACGACGAAATCGGTCGGCAGGTCAGCGATGTCGATCGTTCCGTAGCGATCCGATGCACGCTTCAAGAATCCTTCGACCCGCTCGAAAGCCGTTACCGCATCTGACAACGCGCTCGGCGAATACTCGATCGGTGAACGGTAATGCGCACCGATCAGGTAATAACGCAGAGCGATTGCCTTGGTGTGAGCCGTGATCGAGGAAATGGTGGCGGTATTTCCGAGGGACTTCGACATTTTCTCGCCGGCCAGCGTGACCCAATGATTGTGCATCCAGAAGCGAGCAAACCCATCACCCACACCATTGGACTGGGCCAGCTCATTCTCATGATGCGGGAAGACCAGATCCAGTCCACCACCATGGATATCGAACTGCGAACCAAGATAGGTCCGG
>JBBSUU010000049.1:0-10665 GCA_038234115.1 Mycobacteriales bacterium | reverse complement strand
GCATCGACCGCTACCTCTGCATCCCCCAGGGGCCAGACCCCGGATTTGAGTCCGTACCAACGCAAGCGCTCGTCCTGCGGAATTGTGTTGATCTTTACGTAACCACGTGCGCTGGCGCCGGCGAAGCGACCGTAGGACCGGTAGCGAGGTTCAATCAGGGCCACCCCAGGTACCTGCGAAAGTGTTGCAATTTTAAGCTTCTGGTCGTAATCCGGGGTAACCAGCACGTCTACTCCGGTGTACTCGGCGCCGACCGATTGAGTCAGCGCCGCATTGAAACTGGCGGTGAAAACCAGTGTTGTGACGGTGAACCCGACACCGATGACGATCGCCAGACAGACCGCGACGAAGCGACCCGGATAGGCTTTGAGTTGAGCGAAGGCTGATTTCATCTCAGGCACCAAGATTCCGCAGCGCCGCCAGGACACCTTCGGGGGTGGGATCCCAGATCTGTCCAACCGCCCGGCCGTCGGCAAGCATGATCACCCGGTCTGAATAGGATGCGGCTATGGGATCATGGGTCACCATTACGATGGTCTGGCGGGCCTCTCGGGCGCACACCCGCAGATAGGACAGCAGCGCCGCGCCATTCTTGGAATCCAGGGCGCCGGTGGGCTCGTCGGCAAAAACAACAGTCGGACGAGTGATCAACGCCCGCGCAATCGCGACACGCTGCTGCTGACCGCCGGACAACTCGCTGGGCCGGTGGGCCAGTCGATCAGTGAGTCCGAGTGAGGTCGTCAACGTGTCGAAGAGATTCCGATCGACCTTGCGCCCGGCCAGATCCACTGGGAGCATTATGTGCTGCGCCGCAGTCAGAGTCGGCAGGAGGTTGAAGGACTGGAAGATAAAACCGACCTTGTCCCGTCGCAGCTCGGTGAGCTGTCGGTCCTTGAGAACGGTGATATCTGTTTCACCGATAATGATGTGGCCGCCGGTCACGGAGTCCAGGCCGGCCAAGCAGTGCATCAATGTCGATTTACCGGAACCGGAAGGACCCATGATCGCGGTGAAGGAGCCGGCGTTGAACTCCACGCTGACGTCGTCGACGGCGCGAACTGCAGTGGGTCCGCTTCCGTAGACCTTGACCAGGTTGATGGCGCGGGCCACCGGTGCGGGTGCGAATCCGACTGCCCCGGGGATACCGGCCGCTTGTGTGCTCATATGACGTCTCCTGATGATTGCCTGTGTTGACAACAAGAAATCTATGAGAGACAACGAGGGCAAACATCGTAGTGTGGAACGGTTCTGAAGGTCTGTATCCGAGCCCGTGGGCCCGATTGGGCCGGCGGCACTAGTCCTACGGGACTATTGGCCGGCTCGGACCAGTCGTGTTTCGAAGGCAAAGAGCACCAAACCGACCCGATCTCGGCACTGCAGCTTCGATAGCAACGACCCGACATGGGTTTTCACCGTCGATTCGGCCATGAACAGGTGATCGGCGATTTCCGAGTTGGACAGGCCGTTCGCGATCTGGACCAGTACCTCCTGCTCCCGAGCAGTCAACACCTGCAATCGCCGATCCGGCCCGGTGGATACATCAGGCAGGGAGTTGGCGACATGTTCCAAGAGTCGGCGGGTCGCCGACGGCGCCACCACGGCATCGCCATCGGCGATCGCACGGATGGCAGACAGCAGATCATCGGGTCGCGCGTCCTTCAGCATGAAACCGGACGCCCCCGCCTTCAATGCGGCAAAGACATATTCGTCCAGGTCGAACGTGGTCAGTACCAAAACTCTCGGAGTTCGCTCACCAGCAGGTCCGGAGAGCAGGCGGCTGGTCGTCTCCACCCCGTCCATGATCGGCATCCGGACGTCCATCAAAACCACATCCGCCCAAATGCAGGCCAGTTTGGCCAATGCCGCAGCGCCATCGGCTGCCTCACCGACAACCTCCATATCGTCCTGGGCCGACAGCAGCATCGAAAATCCGGCCCGTACCAGTGCCTGGTCGTCGACGATGAAGATCTTGATTGCCGGCATCAGGCCACCGAATCGGGGTGGGACTTGACCAGGCTCGAGGATTCGGCAGTGACAACGAGTGGGCTGGTGGGGGCATCACTCTCAGGTGGGGTAGCCGGTCGCAGGCCCGGCACCGGCAGCGTCACGAGAACCCGGAAGCCGCCGCCGGACCGCGGGCGGGCCGAGACAGAACCACCATGCAGGGCAACCCGTTCCCGCATTCCCACCAGACCGTTGCCGGCCCCATCCGACACCGCTGCCGCGCCCCGCCCATTGTCCGTAACGTCGATCATTATCACCCCGGGAGCGCCGGGGGCGGACTCTTCAACCCACAGCTCGACATCGGCCCGCGCCGCCGGGCCGGCGTGTTTGAGCACATTGGTCAACGCCTCCTGGACCACCCGGTAGACGGTGAGATCGGCGCCGGCCGGTAGGTCCTGCTCAAGACCGGTGACCTGTAGTTCGACGATCAGACCCGCTTGCCTGACCTGGTCGACCAGGGTGGGAAGGTTCTTGACCCCCGGCTGCGGCGCGAAGCTGGTGTCCGAAAAGGTTTCACCACCGCCGCGTGGGTGGGAGAGTGGGTCGGCTCGTAAAACCCCGACCAGACCGCGCATTTCGGCCAACGCATCCCGACTGGTGTCGGCAATGGTCTTGAGAACCTGTTCGGCCAGCTCGGGTTTCTTATTCACCGCAGCGGCGCCGCCATCGGCTTGGACCACGATTACAGCCAGTGAATGGGCGACGATATCGTGCAATTCACGAGCAATGCGGGTGCGCTCGCCTGCGGCGGCCATCTGGACCCGTTGATCTCGTTCCAAGGTGAGGAGGCGGCTTCGTTCCTCCAGGGAGGCAACCTGTTCGGCCATATGGTCGAGTCGATCCCGTTGCCGTTCACCGGCTATGAACGCGAGAATGCACGCCCCCGCGATGACTCCGACCATCGCGACGAATCGCTCGGGGGAATAAAGTCCGAGGTCCCACTTTGCCGGCCCGGCAATGGCTCCCAAAAGTCCTGCAGTGAGGGCGATTCGGCCCCAGAGTCGCCTTGGCGCATAGACCACGCTCGCATGGATGACCGGAAAAACCACCAGCGAACCGACGATCATGTTGTCGCTGATCAACAGGATGATGAGTTGGATCGTGATGCTGGTGATCAGGACCTGCACCGGGAAAGTGCGCCGGAAAAATAACGGGACGATGGCCAGCAGGCTCAGAATATTCTCCGAGGCCCTGAAGTTGAACGAAAAGCCAAGCCAGAAAACCAGCATGATCAGGGTCAACGCCGCGTCAGCCGCCCACTGATTACGGTCGAACCAGCGGTAGATGTTCTGCCTCATGGCACCCAAGGTAGTGTGCTCAACGCCTAGCGTCATCCACCCTGGGTGCCATCTTCCGAGGCGGTTCAGCCTGCGTTGCGCGCATCCCGCCAGGCCAGCCACTGCTTGAGCACCGTGTAGTCATAATCCGGTCCGCCGATGCCGACGGTGAACATGGTGATACCCGCATCAGCCATCTCGTTGCCCTTGGCCTCGTCGTATTCGGTGCGGCCCAACTCGCTGGAGCGTTCGATCTCGTTGACATCGCGGCCGACCCGGGCGCAGTGCTCGGCCAGGATGCCGGCCTTGCGGGTGAGGGTCTCGATGTCACCGAAGGTGTGCCAGATAGTGCCGTACTGCGCGACGAACTTCAGCGTCTTCTTCTCACCGCCGCCGCCGATCAGGATGGGAATATCGCGCAGCGGCGCCGGATTCAGCTTGGACAGACGGGTCTTGATCAGTTCCATATCCTCGCCGAACTTGTCCAGTCTGGATCCCGCCGTACCGAATTCGTATCCGTACTCGTCGTAGTCCTTCTCGAACCAGCCGGAGCCGACACCCAGGATGAGCCGGCCACCGGACATGTTGTCCACCGTGCGGGCCATGTCGGCCAGTAGATCGGGGTTCCGGTAGCCACCGCCGGTGACGAGGGCGCCGATCTCGACCTTCTCGGTCTGTTCGGCCCAGGCGCCCAGCATGGTCCAGCATTCGTAGTGCTTGCCGTCCGGGTCGCCGTACAGCGGGAAGAAGTGGTCCCAGTTGAAGACGATGTCGACGCCGGCTTCCTCGGCGCGCATCACCGCGTCCCGGATCTGCCCGTAGTCTGCGTGCTGCGGTTGAAGTTGAACGCCGATGCGAAGCTTTCTAGTCATGCTCTGAGCCTAATACGGTGTTCAGTCGGCATCAGGTCACGCAGTTGCGGCGCCGGCCGCGCGCCCGGCTGCTCGACCACTGAACAGGCAGCCACCCAGGAAGGTCCCCTCCAGGGCCCGGTAACCGTGCACTCCGCCGCCACCGAAACCAGCAGCTTCGCCCGCCGCATACAGACCTGGAACGGGGCTCCCGCCGATGTTCAGCACGCGGGAGGCGAGGTCGGTTTCCAAACCGCCGAGGGTCTTCCGGGTCAGGATATGCAGTCGGACGGCCACCAGCGGACCCGCTGCCGGATCCAATAGTCGGTGCGGCTCAACGGTTCGCATCTTGCGATCACCGAAATACCGGCGGGCGCCGGCGACCGCTACCAATTGCGGATCCTTGCCGAGGCCGGTGTCCACCTGCAGATCTCGAACCTTCACCTGCTCCAGAATGTGGTCGACATCCAGCAGATCCTCGCCGGTCAGCGCATTCATCTTGGCCACCAGCCCGGCCAGATCCGGATCGGACAGGAAGTCAATTCCCTTGTCCTGGAAGGCTTGTACCGATGGGATCGGGCCATCGCCAAGGCGATTCTTCAACAGTTGCTTCACCGACTTGCCGGTCATATCCAGGTTCTGCTCCGAACCGGAGAGGCTGAACTCCGGGCCGATGGTGCGCTGGTCGAGCAGGAACCAGGAATACCCGTAGCCGGTGCCGGTGATGTGCCGAACGGTTCCCAGGGAGTCGAAACCGGGCCACAGCGGGGCGGGCAGCCGGTTGCCGCGGGCGTCCAGCCATATCGGTGATGGGCCGGAAAGAATGCGGATCCCATGGCGCTGCCAGACCGGGGAGTGGTTGGTGACGCCTTCCGGGTAATGCCACATCCGGTCGGAGTTGATCTGCCGGCCACCGGCCCGTTCGGCGATGCCGAGCATCAGACCGTCAGTGGAATCCGGTACTCCGGAAAGCATTTGCGCCGGTGCATCGCCGAAACCGGCCGGCCAGTTGGCTCGCACCAGGTCGTGATTGGCACCGATACCGCCGGAGCTGACGATCACCGCCTGGGCCTTGATACTGAATGCACCGGCCACATCTCGATGCGACGGTTCCCCGCGTGCGGCCTTGTCGGCAGCCAGAATCTCACCGGCGGCGCCGACCACTCCACCACCATCGGTCAGCAATTCGGTGACCCGGTGGCGGAACCGGAGTTCGATGCGTCCTTCGCGAACGTGTTTCATCACTCTGGCCAAGATGGGCGTGACAATCCCGGGCCCGGTACCCCAGGCCAGGTGAAACCGGGGGACCGAGTTACCGTGCGCCAGCCCCTGGTAGCCACCGCGTTCGGCCCACTGCACCACCGGAAAGATTGATATCCCCTGATCTTTGACCCACGAGCGCATTTCGCCAGCGGCAAACTCGACGTAGGCCTGCGCCCACTTTCGCGGCCAGTGATCCTCCGGGCGATCGAAAGCTGCGCTCCCCATCCAGTCCGATAGCGCAAGTTCGGCGTTGTCTTTGATGCCCAGGCGTCGTTGTTCGGGGGTATCGACCATGAAGAGCCCGCCGAGGGACCAGTAGGCCTGGCCGCCAAGGCTGGCGGCCGGCTCCTGATCCAGCATGATCACCCGGCGCCCGGTGTCTGCGGCTTCGGCAGCGGCGATCAGCCCCGCCAGTCCGGCCCCGACGACCACGATGTCCGTGCTGTCCTGCGAATCGAAACTCGGGCTCATGAGGATGCCTTCCCTGGAAAGAACTTCGCTGCAAGAATTTCGCGACCGACCCTTGCAGAATAAGGGAAGCCGGGTTTCACCGGACCGGGCAGACGCTCGGGCCGGTCCTTACGTTCCAAAGCCTGGGCGCAGCGACATCGAGTTCGCGCATCCGACGTCTATAATCAGTTTCACCTGTCCCGGGGCGACCCGCGGCTGGGATGGACTCACTTCGCGAGCTACCGCGTTGCGTTCAAGTTGAGCGTAGGGGGCGGGATGTCCGACGAGACGTACGAGGCTGATTCGGTAGCCACACTCGATGGTCGATCGAGTCGAGGGGAACCCCAGGTGATCGATGCCGACGATGACGATTTGCAGACCGCCCTGGTCAATCTGGGTTCCCTCGTCACCGGCGCCGGCGGGCTGGCCGAGTTGCTTGGCAAAGTGGCAACGTATGCGGCGTCCGCGATTCCCGGCGCCGACGGAGCCGGCGTGACGCTGCTGCGGGCGGACCGGCCGGACAACATGGTGGAGGCCCTGGCGGCGAGCCACCCGTTCGTCTCCGAGATCGACGAAATCCAGTACGTGGCGGTCAATGAGGGGCCCTGCATCACGGCGGCGCTGGAGCGACGTACGGTCCGCTCTGGGTCGCTGGGCGGGGAGAAGATGTGGCCGCGTTTCGGCCCGAGGGTCGGACGGCTGGGTGTGCACAGCGCGCTGTCGCTGCCCCTGCTGCTGCCCGGGCAGGTCGTTGGGGCGATCAATGTCTATGCCCGCGGCAAGGATGTTTTCGACGATCGCGCGCAACAACTGGGCGAGCTGTTCGCCGCGCCGGCTGCTGTTGCAGTGCACAATGCGCATACCCTTTCCCAGGCGCGGGCGGTCACCGAACAGTTGCAGCAGGCGCTGGCAAAGCGGCCGATCATCGATCAGGCGATCGGCCTGATTCGCGGCCGCACCGGGGTCACCTCGCAGCAGGCGCTGGAGCGTCTTCGCGAGATGAGCCAGCTCGAACACGTCAAGCTGATCGATGTTGCGCAGCGTCTGGTGGATGAGGCAGTCCGGCGTGCCCGCGCCCGCCACACCGACACCTGAGCCGCACCCACACCTGAGCCGCACCCACAACTGAGCCGGACCTGGGAGGTGTTGGAAAATAGAGTGAGCGCACCGCACTCGCCCTAGGTGGCTCGCGGGTGCGGTCGGGGTGCCCGATTCTTCGGTTGGGTCGGGACCGGGTTGTTCGGGGGGTTCCGGTTCGGCACACTGACGGGTTGTCCCACAGGCACAATGAGTGGATCTCCGCAGTGCTGCAGCGCCAACGGCTGCCCGTCCAGCACGCGGTAGGTGGTTGTCGGTGCGGTGATTTCGAGCTGCATTCGACTGCCGCGCACCCCCAGGGTGATAGCCAATCGGGTGATTCCATCCGGTAGGCGAGGGGAGAAACAAACGTTCCCGTTGCGTTCACGCAGTCCGGCAAAGCCGGAAACCAGGGCAGTCCAGACGCCGGCCAAACTAGCCAGGTGCAGTCCATTTCGGGTGTTGTGCGCGAGATCGTCGAGGTCGAGAAGCGCTGTCTCGGTGAGGTAGTCATACGCCAGGTCCAGGTGGCCGGTTTCGGCGGCCAATACCGCCTGGGTGCAGGCGGACAGCGAGGAATCTCGTACTGTGAGGGCCTCGTAATAGGCAAAGTTGCGGGCCTTCTCAGCGGCCGTGAAGGCGTCCCCGCGCAGGTGCATCGCCAGCACCAGATCGGCCTGTTTGACAACCTGTTTGCGGTAGAGGTCGAAATAATGGAAGTGCAGCAGCAGCGGGTATTCCTGACCGTCGGTGCCTTCGAAGTCCCAGACCTGATGGCTGGTGAATCCCTCCGCCTGGCTGTGCACTCCAAGCACTTCGTCGTACGGCAAGATCATGGCCTTGGCAGCATCGCGCCAGCGACCAATTTCCTCGGTGGTGATGTCCAGCTCGCCGGCCCGGTCGCGATGGCGCCCCGCCGCGTTGGCTGCGCAGAGAAGGTTGTGCTGTGCCATCAGGTTTGTATAGATGTTGTTGTCCGCGATGGCCGAATACTCATCGGGTCCGGTCACCCCATCGATCCGAAATCCGCCGGCACCATCGTGGTGGCCCAGCGAGCACCACAATCGCGCGGTCTCGGTCAACAATTCCAATCCGATATCCCGCTCGAACAATTCGTCGCCGGTGATGTCGATGTATCGCACGACCGCGTCGGCGATGTCCGCCCCCACGTGGAACGCGGCGGTGCCGGCCGGCCAGTAACCCGAGCACTCGTCCCCGTCGATCGTGCGCCACGGAAATACCGCTCCCGCGAGTCCCAGCTGGGCGGCGCGGAACCGGGCTTTCGGCAGAATCGAATGCCGCCACCGCAGGGCGTCCGCCGCCGCTTTGGGCGCCGTGTAGGTAAGCAGTGGTAGGACAAAGGTCTCGGTGTCCCAGAAGGCGTGCCCGTCATAGCCCGGTCCGGTCAGCCCTTTCGCCGCGATGGCCCGGCCCTCGGCCCGGGCGCCGGCCTGCAGAACATGGAACAAGCCGAAGCGCACCGCCTGCTGTACCCGCGCGTCACCGTCGACCTCCACATCGGCGCCGGCCCAGAAGTCGTCCAGATACGCGGCGTGTTCGGCGATCAGCGCCTCCCATCCGGTGCCGACGGCGGCGACGAGGGCAGCCGCAACCTGATCGACGACGGCAGGCTGCGAGCGAACCGAGGACCACCCGTAGGCGACGAATTTGATCAGGCGCAGGCGCTGCCCGGGTTCGAGTGCCGCGGTGATGGTGACCCGACCCAGATCGGGAAAACTCTCACTCGACACCCGAACCGTTGGGGGAGCCTCAACCTGATGCTCCATGGCCACTCCGACCCGCATGCCACTGACGGCGGTGCGGTGCAGTAGCGACGCCCCCGACCCACCGCTCGAGTGCTCCTCCGACAGCAGCGGCGAGTCCAGTGCGGCTGCATCCCGGGGGTCGCCACCAGCGGGTGGCAGGGTCTCGTTGGCCACCAGTTCCGACTGGAGCACCACCCGCGCCGATGTGTCCAGAGGTTCCACCTCGTAACAGATTGCGGCCACCGAACGCTGCACCAGCGAGACCAACCGGGTCGACCGCACCCGGACACCCTGCCCTCCCGGTGACATCCACTCGACCTCGCGGTGCAGCAACCCGGTGCGAAAGTCGAGAACTCGCTCGTGCGCAAGCAGCTCCCCGTATCGGAGATCGAAAGGTTGATCATCGACCAGAAGTCGGATCAGTTTGCCGTTGGTGACATTGATGGCCGTTTGACCGGCCTCGGGGAAGCCGAAGCTTGCTTCGGCGTAGGGCAACGGACGCGCCTCGTACAACCCATTCAGGTAGGACCCCGGCAGACCGTGCGGTTCACCCTCGTCCAGGTTGCCACGCCATCCGAAGTGGCCGTTGGACAGGGCAAACAACGATTCGCCAGGCGCCAACGCCTCCAGATCAAGTCCGGTTTCGCGCAGACACCACGGCTCCACCGCATATGTCGCCTTGTTGTTCATGATCTGTCGACCGTATTACTCGGCGCCGGCAGTTCCAACATCTGCGCGAGGTCGGTCACCACCCGGTCGGCTCCGCGGGAGCGCAGTTGAGCGGCCTGTCCGACCCGGTCGACACCGACCACGTATCCGAACCCGCCGGCGCGACCGGCAGCCACTCCGGCCAGCGCATCCTCGAACACCACAGCCTCGTCGGGCTCGACGCCCAGCAACTTCGACGCGGCCAGGAACGTATCCGGGGCCGGCTTGCCCGCGAGATGTAATTCTTCGGCGACGACGCCGTCGACCCGGGCCTGGAAGAGGTCGGCCAAACCTGCGGCTCGCAGTACCTCGGCGCAGTTGGCGCTGGAGGAGACCACGGCTGTGAGCAATCCTGCCGATCGGACCGCTCGAACGTACCGAACAGATCCTGGGTAGGGCCGGACACCGTCCCGTCGAATCCTTTTCATCAGGATCGCGTTCTTGGCATCGCCGAGCGAAGTGATCGAGGCGGCGCCTACCTGATCCGGCGGCGCGGTAGCCGGCAGATCGATACCCCGGGACTGCAGAAAAGAGCGGGTGCCGTCGGCCCGGGTCTTACCGTCCACGTAGGTGCCATAGTCGGCCCCGGCGTCGAAGCAGACGTACGGCGTCCCGGTCTGCTTCGCCCGCGCCATCAGGTAGGCGTCGAACATCTCCTTCCACGCCGCCGCGTGGATCTCGGCGGTATCTGTCAGGACACCGTCAAGATCGAACAGGCACGCACGCATCCCGGCCGGTAGTCCCACGGGCGCGGTTGCCGGGATGGGATCGGGCACGCTCAGTCCCGTGCCGGGGGCGGCGCCATCGGGAACATCCCCAGCCCCATGGGCGGGTAGAGGTAGCCCGGTCCCCAGTACGGGGTGAATCCGTAGTACCCGTAGATGCTGGAGTGGTAGGTGCGGTCCTTGACGAGATCCGGGTCATAGCCGGGCGCTGTTGCGATCCGCTTGCTCGATTGATCCACGACAACCTCGTCCTCGGTGACACTGGTGACGGTGTCCACGGGGATGAGAGTTTTCTTCTCGCCGAAGCCGAGGAATCCACCGTGCTCGACCAGAAGAAAGCGAACCCTGTCCTCGCGGTCGTCGACGATGAGGTCAGCGACTTTGCCGATGGCTTCCCCGTCCTTGTCCTTCACTTCGCGGCCACGGACATCATTTGCTGATCCTTCGACCGTCTGACCTCGGTCGCCCAGGGTATAGAGCGTTGAGTTTTCGTTGCTTGTCATGACATTCGGCTCCTTATGGTGCAGTTGTCTGCCTCGGGATG
>JBBSUU010000048.1:0-10710 GCA_038234115.1 Mycobacteriales bacterium | reverse complement strand
GCCGCCCCACCGCGGCGGTCTTCTGAAAAGACGTTTCGGGTATGGTAACGCTCTACGTCGCCCCCGGTTCGATTCTTCACGCTCTCGGCCACCGGGCACGAAGGCGAGCGGAAGGCGGATATCCGATGATTTCGATTCTTCAGGTGGAGTACCTCGGGAACCTCGCGCCCTACGACTATGAGGAGCGCGTACTCGCCGGGGCCGGCGCGAAGCTGACGGTGGCCCGTTGCGCCGACGAGCACGAGTTGATCCACCAGGCCCAAAATGCCGATGTGCTCTGGCTGGAATGGGCGCCCCGGGTCAGCCGGACGGTGCTGGAACAACTTCCGCGCTGCGGACTGGTAATGCGATGGGGGGTCGGGTTTGACCAGATCGATGTCGCCGCTGCCACCGAGTTGGGCGTCGCGGTGGCCAATTCCCCGACCTACTGCACCGACGACGTCGCAGAACACACCATTGGCATGGTGTTGTCGCTGTCACGTCAGATCGTGGTCGAACATGAACGGATGCGGGAAGGCCTGTGGTCCACCAGTAACGGTGCGATCCGCCGACTCCGGACAGCCACCGTCGGCGTTATCGGCCTAGGGCGGATTGGGCGTCGTGTGGCCGAACTCGCCGCTGCTTTCGGGGCCCGGGTGCTCGGCTATGACCTGGTGGGCGGCGCGGTGCAGGGAGTTCAAATCGTCGATTTATCAACACTTTTGCGGCAGTCCGATATCATCTGCCTGCATGTTCCCGTCTCGGACGCGACCCGTCATCTGATCAACGAAGCCACCCTGGCACAGATGAAGCCCGGTGCGTTTCTGGTCAACACCAGCCGGGGTGGCCTGATCGACCAGCCTGCCCTCCTCGACGCCCTCACATCAGGCCGGCTCGCGGGGGCCGCTCTGGACGTCTTCGATCCCGAACCCCTTCCCAGTGACCACCCGCTCCGGGGGATCTCGTCGGTGATCCTGACTCCGCATCAGGCAGCCACCTCCGAACACAGCACCGCCGATCTGCGGCGCGAGATGTCCGCGGCAACGGTGGATTGGATCAGCCGTGGCTGGACGTCGTCGATCGTGAATCCGGAAATTCGCGGGCGGCAGCGCGGCGTACGTTCGGCGATGTGAGCAGGTGGTGATGTCAGCGGTCGGGGATGTCAGCGGTCGGGGATGTCAGCCGGCATCCAGCGGCTTTGTCCGGCCAACGTCACCCAGGCAGGCGCCGGCGATGAGTAACTCTCGCGCGGACCTGGTCGCTTTGATCGAATTCCAGCCCAGAACGCCGGTCAGGCAGCCGTTCTCGTTGCTGTAGAGCACCACGGCCTTACGGTCGGCCAGGTCGCCCTGCCAAAGGTGCGCAGCGACAGATGGCCATCCGTAGAACTGGATTTTGGCCGAATATTGGTCGGACCACCAGAACGGCACCGGGACGTACACCAGATCCTGGCCCATGATGTTGGCCGCGACCACTGCCGCCGACTCCGCGGCATGCATCCGGTGCTCCACCCTGATCAGTTGCCCGCTGCGGGGATCACGCCAACGCGCTACATCTCCCGCGGCGTACACACCGGGGGCAGCGAGCAGGGTCGCATCGCAGAGCACACCGTCATCGATCCTCAGCCCACTGCCGGTCAACCAATCGGTGTTCGGGGAAGCGCCGATGGCCACCACTACCGTGTCGCACGATATTCGGTAGCCGTCGGCCAGCCGGACCCCGGTGACCCGGTCGGTGTCGGCAGTTATTTCCTCGACTGGACACCCGATCAGCATCCGCACGCCATTCTCGGTATGCAGCTCTGCCAGGGCAGCGCCCACGGCCGGACCCACCGCTCCCACCATTGGCTGCCCGGGTGAGATAATGGTGACCTGAGTTCCGCTCGTCCGAGCCACCGCAGCCACCTCCATTCCCAGGAAGCCGCCGCCGATCACCACGATTCGCCGGCCGGTACCGAGCTCGTCGCGAAGTCGCTGGGCGTCGGTGAGCGTGCGCAGGGTATGCAGGCCGGTTATCGCCGGCTTTGTGCCGGGTAGTTGGCGTGGGCTGCAGCCCGTCGCGATCACCACCGAATCGGAAGTGAGTTCGGTGCCATCGTCGAGCCTGACGACCGGCCCCACCCCGGTGCTGCCGATATCCAGCGCCACCGCGTGTTTGCTCAGTCGCACCTCGACATCGAGATCCGCCAGGCGGTCACGGCTGGTCAGATACAGTCGATCGGCCTCCCAGGCACCGGTCAACAACTGTTTGGACAACGGGGGCCGGTCGTAGGGTAGGTGCTCCTCGTCACCGATCAGCTGCACTTCTCCGGTGTATCCGTGCCGCCGTAACTCCTGGGCCACGGTCAGTCCGGCCGCCGACGCACCGATCACGATCACCCGACCCTTCGCCCCAGGCATGGTCATCGAAAGCTCAGTCAATAATCTCGATCGCCGCCGCCGGGCAGACCCGGGCGGCCTGCCTGGCGTCATCCTCTTCACCGGGCTCAGGTTGCGCCAGCAGAATCACCGTTCCGTCGTCGTCGTCCTGGTCGAACAGGCGCGGCGCCGACAGCACGCACTGCCCGCCGCCGACGCATCGCTCGACGTCTACCTTGATATGCATTGCCAGTCCTTACTTTTCACGGTTGCGCGTTTACCAGCAGACCGGCAGCGACTGCACACCGATGAGATTGGAGTTACCGAACTCGACCTGCTCGGCCGGGATCGCCAGTCGCAGGTTCGGCAGTCGGTCGAAGAGCACCCCGAACACCGAGTTCAGCTCCAGCCGGGCAACCTGTTGGCCCAGACATTGGTGCACGCCGAAGCCGAAGGCAATGTGGTGGCGTGCATCGCGGTGGATGTCGAACAGGTCGGGATTCTCGAACGCCGCCGGGTCTTTGTTGGCTGCCGCAGGGTTGGCGATCATCCCGTCGCCGGGTGAGATCTGTTGGCCGGCAAGTTCGGTCGCGTTCTTGGCCCGCCGCACCACGGTGATGTGCAGCATCGAAATATAGCGCAACAGTTCCTCGATAGCGGCCGGCAGCAAGGTTCGGTCGGCCTGAACCTGGGCCAACTGCTCGGGGTGGGTGAGCCAGACGAAGGTTGCGGTGCCGATCATGGTTGCGGTGGTTTCGTGTCCGGCGGTCAGCAGCAATCGGACGGTGGCCACCAACTCCGGCCGGGTGAGCCGACCAGGAACGAGCAACTCATGGGCCAATTTGCTGATCAGGTCGTCCTGCGGTTCATCCAGGCGTTGGCCGATCAGGCGGTCGACATATTCCAGTAGGTCGATAGTGGCCTGGGCGGCCTCGGCCGGATCGGCGTCGATCACCGACCGGATTTCGGCGCGTTCCTCAAACCATTCGCGGTCCTCGTAGGGCACCCCGATCAGGTGGCACATCGTGCGACTGGCGATCGGATACGCCAACTCGGCAACCAGATCGGCCGGTTGCGGCAGCGCCCCGAACCGATCGATCGCCTCCGCGATTATGGTCTGCACCACCGGCCGTAATTCGGCTACCCGTTTCACGGTGAAGTGCCGCGTGAGCATTTTGCGAAAGTGCGTGTGATCGGGGGGATCCATCGTGGTGAAGGAATGTTCGCCACGCTCGGCCTCGGCCCGAGACGCGGACGGCTGGTATTTCCAAGTGTTGACCGAGCTGTAATCATCGCTGCCCAGAACGGTTCTGATGTCGTCGTAGCGGGTCACTACCCAGGCCTGTCCCCCGTCGTACATCCGGACCTTGGACACCGGGCAGGTGGCCCGCAGATCGGTGAGTCGATCAGGTGGATCCAGCGGCCGTTCCCGCGGGAACGGCCACACCGGCATTTCGATCCTCACCCAGCCTCCCCGTTGTCATCGACAGGATAGTTCGCTGCTCGTGCGGGATTCACCGGAAACTGGCTCCGGATATTGACCTGCGAATAGGCGATGTGACGAACCAGCGGATCCGAAGCAAGGGCCCGCTCGGTCACCGGTAGCAGCGAGTGCGTCTCGTTACGGAAGCGGACAAACGCCTCCGCAAAGTTCACCCCCGCCACGCGGCCCAGCTCGCCGTTGGCCGACTCGATCAGTTTCCGTGCGAAAAGTCCATCATACCCCTGACTTTCGAAGCAATCCATGGCGGCGATCTTGCGCCCGACGACGGCCGTGATGTCGATGAAGAGGTCATTGCGCAAGCCATAGGCCGACAGCGCATCAGCTGCAAAGCTGGGCAGACCGGTAAAAAAGACCTGGGCGACATTGACTTCGGGACGTCCGTCCAGCGGGGTCATGAACGTGCCGGCCTGCTCGATCGCGGCTATTGCCGTCATGGTGGCGATGGTATGAGAGGCCTGCAGAACGACCGGATTCTGGGGGTAGTCGCAGATGATGACATCGGGCTGGTGCTGCGCAATCTGCTGCGCGACCTGGTCGACCATCTCGGGATTGACCACATTCATCCGGTCATCGTGATCCAAGGTGACAAGAGTGCCGATCCCGATGATGTCGGCCGCCGCGCGAAGCTCCTGCTTCTTGTGGTTGATCACCTCCGACAGGTCGGCCGCGGCGATGGCAATGTCCGGCTCAGCCTTGCGGAGCTCTTCGGCGTAGCGATTGGGGTGGATACGGCCGCCGTGGGTGAGGATGACGGCAACGATCTCGTCACCGGCGTCGGCATGGCGGGCGAGCGTCCCCCCGCAATTGGTGATGGTGTCAGCCGGATGTGCGTAAACGGTCATTATTTTCATTCGAGGACTCGAATCTTTCCGTGGGAGTTCCCGTCAATGAAATACCGTTTCAATCCACGGGTCAACCCCTCCAGTACCCTGTGAAATCATATTTCACTGTGAGAGAGTAGAAGCCACCACCGCATCACCGATCGTCAAATCAACGAAAACATATCAATCCGCCCCATCGACCCGAGGGTGTGTCCATGATCATCGGTGCCTATGCCGCCGCCGCCGGCAAACCAGGTGACTCCGAATTCGGTGCCCTGATTACCGGCCTTGCCCAGGACCCCCGGGTCACCGGATTGGAGATGCCATCGGCCCACCTCCTGTCAACGGAAGCTGCTGATCAGATCTTCCGGCTCGCGCCGGCGCACTGGAGGCTGGCCGTTACCTGTTTCCCGGCAACCATGCTCGACATGCTGGCCGATCCACACGCCGGGCTCGCCTCCACCGAGGCTATCGGTCGCGGAAAGGCAGTCGAGCACTTGGCTCGGATCCACGAGGCAGTGGTCGAGATCAACCGCGCCAAGGGGCCGCAGATCTCGGATGTCTTCCTGCACTCGGCCCCCCGGCAGGGCAGCAGTTCGGCGCTGCTGGCCTCCCTGGATGAACTCATCTCATGGAATTGGCTCGGCTGCCACCTGAATCTCGAACACTGCGACGCGCTCGTCGCGACTCACCCGCCGGAGAAGGGGTTCCTCAGCCTCGATGACGAACTGGATGCCATCGCCCGCTGCGCCGGTCCCGTCGGCGTCTGCATCAACTGGGCCAGGTCGGCCATCGAGACCCGCTCCGCCCACGGCCCTAACCAACACCTGGATCGGGCCAGAAACAGCGGCGATCTGCGTTGGTTGATGCTGTCCGGGGTGGCCTCTCAAGACACCGACTTCGGGGCAGCGTGGGCTGATGCGCACCTGCCGTTCGCTACGGTCCAAGCCAGTAGCTTGTTGACCCACACCCGGGTACGACAAGCGCTGCAGCACACCACATCGGACACCGAATTGGGACTGAAGGTCGGTTTGCGGCCGTCATCGTTGACCACCGCGGAGCGACTGGCACAAATCTTCGCCTGTCTGGACGTAGTGGACCGCGCCCGCACCGAAGTGCAAACCGGAGCCGATGCCGGATGAGGATCACCGAGGTCATACCGGTCCTGCTGACGGGGCCTATTTCCGACGACCCGTCCATGCACGCTTTCCGGCGACAGCGAAGCGCAGCGTTCGTCGAACTCCATACCGATACCGGCCACGTAGGTGTCGGTGAGACCTACCTTGGCTACCATCTGCCGCAGGTCGTCCCGGATATCGTCACATTCTTTGCGCCCATCTTGACGGCGAATGAAACCCCGGCATCTGCAAGCGTTTTCGATGTCGCCGAATTGGTGAACCGGATGACGTCATGTAGCCAATTCTGGGGCCGGGTCGGTATCGGCCCGACCGTGATCAGCGCGATCGAGGCTGCCCTGTGGGACCTGAATGGAAAAATGCTGGGCGTGCCGGCGCACGAACTCCTCGGCGGCAGCAAACACAGCCGGTTGAGGGGATATGCCACCGGCGGCGTGAGCAACTGGCCGCTGGGGCAACTTCAGGAAAAAGTGGACCGCTACCTCGAGGCAGGGTTCAGGGCTTTCAAACTGGGTGCCGGCCGCTACCAGGACGGCCAACAAACCGACAGCGGCGATTCGCCGGGACAAACGGCCGACCTGGAAGCTACGAAAGTGGCGGCGATCCGGGAGTACGTCGGGCCTGGGATTGGGATCATGCTGGACGCGCACATGGGATTTCGCTCGCCGAACGATCGCTGGGATCTGACCACCGCCACGGCGGTACTGAACGCGGTTCAACCCTTCGGCGTCGACTTCTTCGAGGAGCCACTCCCCTACGACAACCCGCTTGCCTACGGCGAACTGGCAGCAGCTACCACTGTCAAGGTGGCGGGCGGTGAACAGTTGACCACCGCCGGTGAGTTCGCCGTTTATGCCAGTGCCCGCAGTTTCGACATCGCGCAACCGGACGCGGCATGGCTGAGCATGAGCCAGTTCGTCGAGGTTGCCCAGATGTTCGCCGACAACGGTGCCCAGGTGGCCAGCCACGCGTGGTCGGCCGGTGGCGGCGTGATGCAGAACCTGCACGCGGCCTTCGCCTGCGCCAACACGGCGGTGGTGGAGATTCCACCGCTGGCCGGTGCCCTGCACACCGAACTGTGGGGTGATGCGCTGGTGCTGGACTCAGATGGATATGTCCAGGCACCTACACAACCGGGATTGGGCGTCACCCTGACGGCCGCGACCAAACAGCGGTATCCGTTTCGGCCCGGAAGCGAAGAATGGGTCAACGTTCCCGGCAAGCAGATGCCCCGATGACGTCTTCGATGGGCCGGGTGGTGGTCGCTGCCGACCAGGCCCCGCCGCTGAACTTGACCGCCGAATATGAGGTGGTCACTGTCGAGCCGTTCGGGCCCACCGGCCGACTGGCAGACTCCCTGCTGGGCGGCACGACGGTGCTGTTCAGCGATGCGCTGCCCGCGAATGTGGACAAGATGGTCGATTTACGCTGGCTTCAGTTGGGCTCGGCCGGCTACGCGCAGGTCAGCGGGCAGTCGCTGACGCAGCGCGGTATCACCGTGACAACCGCCAGCGGCGTCAACGACATTCCGATCGCCGAATGGTGCGTTCTGGCCATGCTGTCGTTGGAACGCAACTTCATCGAGATTCTCGAGCAGCAGCGAGGACACGCCTACCACCGGCCCGCAAAGTTTCAACGCGAGCTACGTGGACGCACCATCGGCATTGTCGGCTACGGCGGTATCGGACGAGAACTTGCGCGACTGAGCACCGCACTGGGCTTGACGGTATGGGTGATGAACCGTTCAGCAATCGGGCCGGGTACGCAACGGTTCACCCCGGCAGGCACCGGCGATCTCGACGGGGTGCTGCCCGACCGGTCGGTGCCGTTCGGTGATTGGCCCGCGTTCCTGCCGCACCTGGACTATCTGGCGCTCACGGTGGCCCTCAACCGGACGACAACGGGCCTGTTGAGTGACCCCCAACTCGCCTTGCTGCCATCGCACGCGTTTCTGCTGAACCCGGCTCGCGCCCACCTGGTGGATGAAGCTGCACTCGGTCGGGCGCTGCGCTCGGGAGCACTCGCCGGTGCGGCCCTGGACAGTCACTATCGGGAACCTCTCTCGCCCGCTGACGAGACGTGGGATCTCCCGAACACGATCATCACACCCCACATCGCCGGTTCGACACAGAGTCCGCACTACTGGGCACGGATCTGGGAACTCTTCGGTCAGAATCTGGATCGTCATCGCCTGGGTCTGCCGTTGTACAACGTGGTGCCAGGTCAGGATCTGTCCTGAGGGCGAATCCGATGGTTTCAATCACCACCGGACTGTCCCAGGAGGGTGACTCTCTCCGCGCCCGGATAGGCTGCCAGCATGCCCGACCTTGTCACCATCGATTCCATCCGCCAAGCCGCCCGCGAGATCGCCGGCATCGCTGTCCGCACCCCGCTACTGGCCTCACCCTGGCCGGAATTGTGGCTCAAACCCGAGTCACTTCAACCCATCGGCGCCTTCAAAATCCGCGGAGCGGTAACCGCAATTTCGCGTCTCACGCCCGAACAGCGGGAGCGCGGCATCCTGGCCCATTCCTCCGGTAACCACGCCCAGGCAGTTGCCTACGCCGCTCGTAAGTTCGGTATCCACGCCCACATCGTCATTCCGGACAACGCTCCACCGCGCAAGATCAAGGCCACCCAAGACCTGGGCGCCACCGTGGAGCTGGTTCCGTTGACCGAGCGGTTCTCCCGGCCGGCGGAGCTGGCCGAGCAGACCGGCAAAGCCATCGTGGCCCCCTTCGACGATGCCAATGTGATCGCCGGACAGGGTACGGTCGGCCTCGAGATAGCCGAGGACGCACCGGATGTCGAGGTCGTACTGGTGCCGGTATCCGGCGGCGGGCTGATTTCCGGTATTGCCGCCGCCATCAGCGCGCTGCTCCCGAATGCAAAAGTCATCGGGGTGGAACCGGAATTGGCCGGTGATGCCGCCGATTCCTTCCGCACCGGGGTGCGCCAGGAATGGTCTCCGCAAGATACTGCCCGCACGATGGCCGACGGTCTGCGCACGTTCTCGATCGGCCACCTGCCCTGGGAGCATATTCGGACTCAGGTTCACGACATCATCACCGTCTCCGAGGACGAAATCGCCGAAGCCACCAGACGTTTGCTACTGGATGCCCGCATTGTCGCCGAACCGTCCGGAGCCGTCAGCGTCGCCGCCTTCCTCTTTCACCGAGCACAATTGCCGCCGGGCAAGACGGTCGCCATCGTTTCGGGAGGCAACATCGATCCCGCCGTGTTGGCCCGGCTACTCACCAGTGACTGACCCGGCCGAGGGTGGCATCTCGGGGACATTGCTGAGTCTTTCGCCGGCTGCGATGGACCTACCGATGCTGCTGCGGGTGGCCCTGGACGTCGAACAGATCGGCGTCACCCGTCTCGAATTGCCCCCTGACATCGATGATCCGGAGCGGGCGGTCGTCGCTTTGCGGGAACAGACAAAGCTGATCATCACCGGGATGGCCGATTCCTCGGCGGCCGGGTTTGTCGACCTTGTCGGACATGTCGGCGCGCCGGACAAGTTCGGCTGGAAAGCGATCGAGTATCGGCCACCAGGCGGCAACGACACCCGTCTCATCGAATTGCACTTCGTTGAGATTGCTGAATTCACCGCGATCAACTCGCTCCCGACGATGACCAACGACATCGCCCAGGGCGTCGCCGGCTACCCCCTGCCGGTTTCTCTCACCGGGAAGGGCGAGAGCACCATGCTTGCTTTCCTTGCCGCGTTGGCTGCGGGCGGACACGTATGCGTCGGGACCCGGATGTCCGGGGGCGAACCCAGGCAGAACGTCGCGCTGGCCGCGAAGATCGGCGGGATCGCCAGGCTCGCCGGTCGGACTGCCCTGGGCGGCCCCGCGGCTCGCCGGCTACTCCGATTGGGCTGACCTGCCATCTGCCAAGATGAACGGCGTGACTACTGCCCCTGCTGCTGCCCCCACTGAACTTGTCCGCGTCATCCGTTCCGGTTTCCACGAGTGCAGCCATTTCGGCTCGCTGGTGGTCACTGATGTCGACGGGTCGGTGTTGCACGCCCGCGGCGATATCGACTCCCCGGTGTTCCCCCGCTCGTCCAACAAACCGTTCCAATCATTGGCGATGCTGGCCGCCGGCGCGGACCTGGCGGGGGCCGACCTCGCCCTGGCTTCGGCATCGCATTCCGGAGAGCGCAAACACACCTCCCGTGCGCTGGACATTCTCGCCCGGGCCGGATTGACCGAAGACGACCTGCGCTGCCCAACCGCGCTGCCGCTGGACGAGCCAACCCGGAACGATGTCATCCGGGCCGGTGGAAGTGAGCGGCGGATCTACATGAATTGCTCGGGAAAACATTCGGGAATGCTGACCGCCTGCGTCGCGGCCGGATGGGATCTGAACAGCTACCTGAGTCCACAGCACCCCCTTCAGTTGGCCGTCTTCGATCAGGTGGCCAGGCTCGCCGGCGAAACTCCGACCGCCACCGGGATCGACGGCTGCGGTGCACCGCTGTACGCCATTTCCCTCACCGCACTGGCCCGTGCCTTCGGGCGCATGACGTTGGCAGCGGTCGGTACCCCGGAGCGAACGGTGGCCGACGCGATGCGCGCCCACCCCGACATGGTCGGCGGTACCGGTCGTGACGACACGCTGCTGATGGAAGGCATTCCGGGGCTGCTGGTCAAAGGTGGCGCCGAAGGCGTCCACACCGCATCGCTACCGGACGGACGCGGGGTGGCGGTGAAGATCTACGACGGCGGTGACCGGGCCCGGATGCCCGCGTTGGTCGCCGGGCTGCGATTCCTGGGGCTTGACGCGCCGGTGTTGGACCAGCTCGGGACTGGAGTAGTCAAGGGTGGCGGGGTGCCGGTCGGCACCGTCGAGTTGGCGCCCGGAGTCTTCTAGGAGTCCCATTGTGTGGCGGTTCACTGGGG
>JBBSUU010000047.1:0-10732 GCA_038234115.1 Mycobacteriales bacterium | reverse complement strand
ATAGATTTTCCCTCCGGCGGGGTCACCGTGTAGCTGTAGGTGCCCGCAGAGCTACTGATCGCGGTCCGTTCCGATTCATCGCCGTAAGCGATGACCAGCGTCCAGGGCGCCTTGGCCAGCTCTCCGGGAATGTTGATCTGCACCGGGTCGCCAGGCTTGAGAGTCAGTGTCGCCGTTGGTCCGTCGAGCTCCGGGCAAACAGCGCCATCAGGAGTGATCGCCAATTCGCAGTAGAGCCGGGGACCGGCCTCCACCGCCGTGCCATTTCCGTACCAGGTAATCGACGGCAGCGAAGGGGAGCAGGCCGTCAGGCCAAGACCGATGCCTGCTATTGCAGCCGTCGCTACCAAGCGTCGAACCCAGCCCCTGAACCACCAAACTTTCCGCACTAACTGTTTCCGCCCTTTCCGGAGCGCTTGCCGAACGATCGTTTGTCGCCGGCCGGGACTGGGGTGGTGGGCATCGGAGCAGTCCCGGTGCCGCCCTGACGCGGCCCTCTGGCATCCCGCGGCGCCCTGGCGTCCCGCGGCTCGGCCTGAGGTCGCGGCTGATGCTGATCGTGGCGGGTGGGGTCGCCGAATGACATCCGAGTGGTCGTTGAACCGTCAGCAGCCCTACTGACCTGGACGCTGCCTGCTGACCCGGATGATTTACCGCGTCGCCATGGCAGCTTGATCGGCGGCACGAGGGACCGGCCGGATTTGACCAGCCAGGTCTGCACCAGCCCGAGAATCAGCAGGGCGGTGGCGGTACCGAATCCGATCGAGTAGACGGCATCGTGGGAGACGTTCAAGAAGCCGCCGATCAGAAGACCGACGACACCACCAAAGACCCAACTTAGTTGCAGGGCGGTTTCCGAACGGCCGAAACCTGAGGCCCGGCTGACTTCGGGCAGGTCCCGTTGGATGACCGAGTCCAGGCAAACCTTGGCCAGCGACGAGCCGGCCGAGCCGATCAGTCCGACGATGGCGGCCGAGGCGAGGCCGGGTAAAATTGCCGCGACCACAGCTCCCAGCACCGTGACTCCAAGAGCGATAATCGCGATGGTCTCCGGCGACCGGAGCGGCAGCTTGGCGCCCAGCGCGTTTCCGATGAAGCCGCCAACACCGGCGGCGACTCCGACAACGCCGAGCAACATCAGTTTGTAGAAGCCGCTTTCAGCTGAGTACTCCCGCATCACCACGAACGCGATGAACATGGCCAGGAAGCCGGTTTCGATCCGAATCGCGCTATTGGCCCAGAGCGTGGTCCGGACCGCAAGCGGCAGCATGACTCGGCCGGTTTTGGTGCCGGGGGAGAGTTGAACCGGGACTTCACCCTCGGTGGATTCCACCCAGGATGGAATCTTCATACACAGGTATCCGCCGACGAACCCGATGACAGCGGTGAAGATCAGTGCTCCCGGCGAGGCGAATGCCCAGGTCAACGCCGCTGCTATGGCGCCGGCCGCGCCGCCGGCAACGAGGCCGAAGACAGTCAGTCGGGAGTTGGTCGCGACGAGGGTGATGGTCTCGGGCAAAACCCTGGGAGTGAGAGAGGCTTTGAGCACCCCAAAGGACTTGCTGAAAACCAGCGAACCGAGGGCGCAGGGGTACAGCGCCCAGGACGCGTCGGCACCATTGAAGGTAAAGATCATCAGGATGGCCAGAACGCCGCGGCCCACCATCGAGGTGCCCAGCGCCAACCGGCGTCCGTTTTGCAACCGGTCCAAGAACGGACCGATCACCGGGGCTATGAAAGCAAATGGCGCAACGGTGATCAACAGGTACAGCAGTACGCGACCGGCACCCTCCTCGGGCTTGACCAGAAAGAGGGTGTTGGCCAGTGCTACTGCCAACGCGGCGTCAGTGGCGTAATTGGCCATCTGGGCGTAGGTGAGATGGGTCAGTCCAGATCTGTCCGCTCCATCTGCCGTTGCAGCTTGGTGGAACAACTGCACCCCGCGCTGGGTGATCTCCCGGCTTCGCATGGCCGCCACTCGGGTAACCGTCAACTTTCGCGGCGTGCGCTGACCGGATTTATCAGGGCTACCAGCGGTTTCAGTCAGCGGCTCCTGATAGGGGGGCAAATGTGAGCCACGTATTGCCGGCCGCCGTTCGGGAGCCCCCTTGCGCACAGTGGCGTCTTGATCATCCAGGTCATGCTCGCGGTGGCTCTCTCGAACTCGGTCCTGTGGTGATCGTCCCGCGGGCGATCGCTCCATCCGAGTGGCGTGATTTTCGTCGAAGCCCTCGTCGCCGGGGCGGTAGGACTCACCGCGGTATTCACTCGCGTACTGCTGCTCGCGACTATCTTGATCGTCGTAGTAGTTGCGGGGGTCGTAGTTGTCAGAGTCGCGGGGCCGGCCGGGCGACTCCGGTTGATCGGGGTGGTCCGACCATCGGGGTTGTGGGGAGTTATTCGGGCGAGGTTTGCGAGGGTTCGGATCGCGATCGATCGGCGGGTATCCGCTGCGCTCTTGGCCATCGCGATAGCCGCCACCCTGGTATCCGCCGCCTTGGTATTCGCCGCCTTGGTATTCGCCGCCTTGGTATTCGCCGTCTTGGTATCCACCACCTTGGTAAGGATCAGCACCTTGGTAACCCTGGATGTCCTGATGGCTGTCATCGCGCGAAGCGCGAGTGCGATGCGGCATGTCCCTGTCGCCTCGACCGCGTGGCCCGTCGCGATCGCGGGGCGGAGCCGGGTATTCCGGTTCGCGGGAGACGGCAGAGTCCCAGTCGGCCTCGCGATAGTCAGTGGCTCGGTAGTCAGGTCGGGGGTCTTGCGCAGACCGTCCCCCGGCAAAGGGGTCGCGGTAATCGGATTCCGGATAGTGGGGATCGGAATAGTGAGCGGCGGGGTACTGGGCATTTGCATAACCGCCGGCCGCATCACCGCCGGCTGGGTAACCGCCGGCTGGATAGCCGGCTGTTGATTGGTCCGGAGCCGACATGCGACGGGGATCCGGTCCGGGCGGGCGAGGTGGTCTGGGACTGCGCGGATCCGGTGTGCGATAGCGACCATCTTCTGGGGAGCCGGCTCCGGGGTCGCGGTAATGGACATCTCGGTACCCAGCTTCTGGGTGTGCGGGTTGCCGGTAATTAGCCGGAACCGGTCGGATCGGTTGGGCGGCATCCTGACCACCAGTGCCCGAATGGCCTTCGGCTGGCCGACTCTGAGATCCAGAGGTGCGATGCGCGTCGTGCGACCGGTCGTCGTGAGGGTGCTGGGAAGGGCCCGGGCGGGATACCGGCGGTGGGCGCGGGGGATAGGCAGGATTGGGATAAGCGGGGTTGGTCCCATACGGCGCAGCGTTGGGCAGGACGATATTGGGAGCGACGACCACCGGAGCCTGATGTTGAGGACCTGCCGTGATGGACCGACCATATGGTGACCGATCGGACGGCGGCCGGGGAGGCGGCGGGCTCAAGGGGCGGTTCAGTGCGGTGGTGGGCCGATTCCCATCAATGTCGCTATCGAATCCGGGCACACTCGGCTCCGGCCTGCTTGATGATGTTGTCGATTGTCCGGCCTGGTGCTGGGCAGACTCCTCGGGACGCTGTTCGTCAGCGGCATCGGGGTTGTGGCCGGAAGGAATCACAGGCTCTATCCTGCCCCACCGGGGTAACAATAGTCGCGTACTCGGGTCAGGTGGGTTAAGCCGAGTCGATCAGATGCGGCATCATGGGGGAGTGACTTCAGGAGTTGTGACCGCAGGCATTACCGCCCAGACCGGATCTGCCACCACCGAGTCGTCTGACGAATCGATGTCCGGCGCGACCCGGCGGCCCGATCCGCAGTGGGTAACTCCCAACCTTCGGGCCCAGGAACTGGCGCGCGCAGCTGCCGTTGAGGAAGCGCTGACGCCGACATCGGTGGGCGCATTCCTTGATGCGTTCAGCGAGGACGAGGTGGCTGTGACCTTGCGCTTTGCGGCAACTGACGCCGGCTACATCGGATGGACGTGGTCGGTCACGCTGGCCATCGTTGATGCCGAGCATCCAACTGTGAGCGAAGTGGTGATGTTGCCGGGAGAAAGCTCGCTGGTGGCGCCGATTTGGCTGCCCTGGAACGAGCGCATCCGACAGGGCGACCTGGGTGTCGGCGACATTCTGCTTCCGATCGACAACGATATCCGGCTCGTCCCGGCCTACTTGCAGTCAGATGATCCCGCAGTTGAAGAGCTGGCGCACGAATTGGGAATCGGGCGGGTCCGAGTGATGAGCCGGATCGGCCGGGAAGATGCGGCGGCTCGGTGGCACGAGGGCGATTTCGGTCCGGACAGCGAAATGGCCAAAGCTGCGCCCATCGCCTGCGTGCAGTGCGCCTTCTACCTCCCGCTGGCCGGCTCACTGGGCGCAATGTTCGGCGTCTGCGGTAACGAAATGGCTCCCGCCGATGGTCGAGTGGTAGATGGAAGTTACGGCTGTGGGGCCGGGTCGGAGATTGTCGTCGAGGCGGTGCCGTCGGGCTTCGGCGAGGCAATCATCGACGAGACCACGATGGATGTGTATCTCACTCCGGTCGATGATTCACCGATGGCGGATGCTGCGGACACTCCGGTCGAGTCCGAACCCTCGGTGGAGTCCGAACCTTCGGTGGAGTCCGAACCCTCGGTGGAGTCCGAACCCTCGGTGGAGTCCGAACCCTCGGTGGAACCGGATGAATCGGCGCCAGAGTTGGGCAACTGGACCGAGGTTCCGGTCGTTGAAGATGCACCTGTGGCCGACGAAGTTGCACCTGCTGCCGACAAAGTGGTCGATACCGACTCGCTCGACGATCATTCCTGAGTCGAAATGACAGCCGCGAAGGGGAGCCGCGGCAAATCTGCGAGGCATTTGACTTTGTCAGATCCCTTCGCAACCGCAGCGGTTCGATCGGCGGTGCTTGCAACCTGGCGTCGAAGTCCATCGCGTTTCCGGGAGGACGCGAACGCCGAGGAGTCGCTGGCCCTGATCGCTTACGCCGATCGCGTCGTGGTGGAGCTGGCGGCCAATGCCTCTGATGCCGCGATCGCGGCCGGGGTGCGAGGTGTCCTGCGATTTTCGGTCGTGAATGGCGAACTGCGCGCAGCCAATACCGGTGCGCCGCTGACAGTCGAGGGGGTAGCCGCTCTGGCCTCGCTCCGTGCCTCGGCGAAACGGGGATTGGCGGCCGGCACCGGGCACTTCGGGGTCGGCTTCACCGCCGTCCTCTCGGTCACCGACCAACCTCAGATTTACTCCAGCGCCGGCGGGGTGGAGTTCAGTTTGGCGGCCACGATCGCGGCCGTCGAAGCGCAGAATTCGCCGGAGCTATCGGCGGAGTTGGCAATGCGTCATCAGCTGCCGCCCATCCTGCGGCTGCCGTGGCCGCTGCCTGCTGAGCAATTACCGGCTGGTTTCACCACCGAAGTCCGGCTGCGGCTTCGTCCGCATGTCGATATCACAACGGTTCTCGCGGCGGCTGGTGACTATTTGCTGCTGACCCTGCCAGGGTTGGACTCGATCGAGCTGCCGGATCGGACATTGACCCGCCGAGTCGATGGCCCCGATCTGGTCACCATTACCGATGGCGAAAGCACTACGACGTGGCGGTTGGCTCGGCGATCCGGGGTGCTCAGTCCCGAGCTATCGGCAATGCGACCGATCGAGGAACGGGACCGGCTGGACTGGTGGATTACCTGGGCTGCGCCAGCGGGGCGCAGTCTGCTCGACACCGGTGGAAGTGAAGTTCTCTACGCACCAACACCTACCGATGAAATTTTACAGTTGCCGGCCCGCCTGATCGGCACCTTTCCGGTGGACGACTCCCGTCGGCATCTGGCTGTGGGACCCTTGGCCGACTTCATGACCGGGCAAGCGACCGAGGGATATCTGGACCTCCTGACGAGCGCTGAGCCGTCGCAGCGATTGAGTTTGATCCCGGATGCAGGTTTCGGTCTGAGTCGGATGGATACCGAACTTCGGCTGGCAATCCTCGAGAAAGCCCGTAAAACAAGACTTCTGGTTACCGTTCTGGGTGATGCGATTGCCGGCGAGAGTGCGGTGGTGCTTGGGTCGGCGCCAACTGAGCTGGCCGAGATGGTGGCCGAGGCGATCCCGAATCTGGTGCCGGCACCTGAATCCGCCGCAGCAGCTCAGACGCTTCGAACCCTCGGTGTCCGAACGCTGGAGACATCAGATATGTCAACAGCTTTGGCGGGCCTGGGTCGGGGGCCGAGGTTCTGGGGGCGGCTCTACGAGTTGCTCGGTTATGCATCCGGCGATGATCTCGCCGACCTGCCGGTGCCGCTGGCCGATGGTCGCACGGTCCTTGGCGGCCGCGGTTTGCTCATCCCCGAAATGGTCGCTGACTCGCCGGATGAGCAGGAGTACCTGGCCGAATTGATGCAAGCACTTCCGGGGCTGCGGCTGGTCTCGCCAGCGGCAGTGCAATCGACGTCATCCCGGCAACTCCTGCTGCGACTCGGTGGGACTCTGGCCGATCCATCGGCCATTCTGGCCGACCCGTCGGTACAGGCCCAGATCCGTTCGCTGCAGGTCGATCTGGATAATGATGAGCCGGTGGAGCATTTCGAAAACTTCGCCTTTGCCATGCTCTCGTTGATTGCTCGCGGCGGACGAGCGCCGGACGGTCTGTTCGTCGATCTGATCCTTACCAGCGCCGATGACGAGCCCTGGCCGGCGAGTCAACTACTGCTCCCTGATTCCGACCTTGCCCAGCTCATTGACCCAGCGGCCGATATCCCTTTTGTTTCCGACAGTCTGGTCGAAAGGTTCGGTGCCCAGGTGCTGGCCCAGGCCGGGGTGCTCGCGAGTTTCCGAGTGCTGCACGACGATAGTGCGGTCGGACCCGATCATGAACTTCCGGACGAAAGCTCCTGGTGGGAAGAAGTTGTCGGCAGTAGTGAGAATGCGGTGCGGACATTTTCCGCGATTGCGGATCTCGATCTGATCGATACCGACAAATGGCCTCAAGCCCTTCGGATGCTTTCCCGCAACCGCGAGGCGCTGGAATGCCTGAAGTCCGCTCCCGGCAGCCCGATCACCTATTCGCGGTGGTGGATCGCCAACTTCGCGGTACTCGACGAGCACCCCCCGAACCATTGGCGGCTGCCCACCGCGACTGATCTCGGCGGCTTGTTCGATCCCCTGCCGGCAGCTGTGGATGTGGAAATGGCGGAACTGGTGGGGGTGCGGACCGGCCTTGGGCAAGTTCTCATCGACGACGTCGACGAGCTGCTCGATCGGTTGACCGACCCAAACCGGGTGCTGGCCGCCGGGCTGGTGTCGCCCATCACGCAGGCTGTGGTTGATGCGCTCCTGGCGCAGGGGAGGCACATCGAACCACCGGATCAGGTGCGGGTCCTGTCCGGTGAGGTGATCGAAGCCGACAATGCATTGGTGCTGGACGAACCATGGCTGGCGCAGGTGCTGCTCGCCGCCGAACTGGTTCCGGGCGGTTCACATCCGGAGCGGATCGCTCGATTCTTCGATCTGGAACTGGCGTCAGTGGCTTTGGCCGCCGGCGAAATCCACCCAGGTGGGTCACAAGCCTCGGCCATCGGCGAAACGACCGAAGCCGTTGCGGCTACCACGGCCTGGCAGGCAATCGGCGGCTCCCTCACCGACAGCCGCTGGATCAACGATGTGCTGCTGACCGCTGAGCTCACGGTGACAGTCGACGGCGTCGACCTTCGCGTCAGCTGGTGGCGGGCCGGGGAGAAAAATTGGGTGGACGGTTCGGCTGCGGGCTGGGGTCGGTTGATGGCCTACCACCTCGGCCAATGGTCAGTGCGTCATCTGGCTACCGCTGCTGTAGCGGGCTTATCGGCTGAGCTAGTCGAATTCGGCCTCGACTGATCAGGATTGGCTCAGGTCGGAAGGCGTCAGGCGCGCCGGTGCGCCGGTGAGGCAATGTCGGCGGCAGTGGGCGAAGATGGCGTGATGCGCACCTGGCTCACTGAACAGTTCGACATCGAAATTCCCGTGGTGAGTGCCCCGATGGCCGGCGTGGCCGGCGGGCGGCTGGCTGCTGCCGTCTCTCAAGCGGGTGCTCTCGGCATGATCGGCGTACCGGCGAAGGCTGACCTGGGTTGGTTACAACGCCAGCTCAAGATCGTTCAGGGTACGGGTAAAACCTATGGTGTCGGGTTGATGGCCTGGGCGCTGGAAAAACACGACGGTCCGGCCAAGCTGCTCCTTCAGGAGCGGCCAGATCTGGTTGCGGTGAGTTTTGGTGATGTCGAGCCCTGGGTGGCGCCGTTCCACGACAACGGCATAGCCATCGCGGCTCAGGCAGGTAATCTCCACGAGGCATTTGCCCTGGAGGATATGGGGGTAGACATCATTGTGGTGCGCGGGGCCGAGGGTGGCGGTCACGGCCGCAACGAGGTGGCGACACTGCCACTGCTGCAAGCTGTTTTGAACCAAGTGGACGTGCCGGTACTGGCCGCCGGCGGTATCGGGAGCGCGCGTGGCGTGGCCGCAGTGCTCGCCGCCGGCGCGGCCGGGGCCTGGGTCGGTACTGCTTTTACCTGCTGCCCGGAGGCCGAGACCTTCCCCGCAGCAAGGGATGCCATCCTGGCAGCGGAGCTTACCGACACCACCTACGGTCGGCTCTTCGACATTGCCCAACATCTGGCTTGGCCAACCGAATTTGGCGGCCGTTCGCTTCGCAACGATTTCACCGCGGCCTGGCACGGCCGGGAGCATGAGTTGGCTGCCGGAAGCCCAGCAGCGGTGGCGGCCGGTGATCAGGTCGCGGCGGCTCGAGAGGCCGGCGATGTGCGGTACGCACCGGTCTACGCCGGCCAGTCTGCCGGACTCGTCGAGGCGGAACGGCCGGCAGCGGAGGTGGTCGCCGATCTCGCGTTGGCTCAGGAATATCTTCGCGCGATGGTTGAACTCTTGGACTGATCGGCCGGCTCAGTCCAACGCGCTGGACTGAGCACCCCGGCTACCCCGGCGGGCCGAGTTTTGTTGCCAGCGATAGAGCGCCAGCCCGACCAGACCCAGTACCCAGCCGGTCAGGCAAGTCCAAAGCCAGATCATTGCGTTGTGTTCGCGCAGGTCAGCGATGAAAAACAACAAGACCACAAACCCAACGAACCAAATAATCGTGCCCGGTACCACTACTCGGGTCAGGCTGGCGTTATACGGCGGAAGCGGCGGCGGGACCCGGACGTGGTCGGCCGAATCAATCGGCTGCGGGGAGTGGTCGCCGTTACCGGAGACTTCGTCGTTGGGTTGGAGGGGGCCCGTCACCGGGTCAGCCTATCGGCATCTAGGTCGGCAAGCCCAAAATCGTGAGGTAGGCTAAAGAAATGCCTGATGTTGCCCCGCTGGCCGCCGAACTGAGGTTCGCGCTGAACAGAATGAACCGCCGGTTGAGGCAGCAGGCGACCAGTGATGACCTGACGGTGTCACAACTTTCCGTCCTGGCCATTCTGAACCGAGAGGGTGCGGTCACAGCCGGTGAGCTTGCCGCCAAAGAAAATGTGCGCCCACCGTCGATGACCAGGGTCATCGCCGCGCTGGAGGTCTTCGGTCTGATCGCCCGAGGCGAGAACCCGGCCGACGGTCGTCAAGTTTTGGTTTCGCTGACCGACGCCGGCGTGCTCCGGGTGTCGAAAGAAATCGCCGCCAGAGAACGCTGGCTGGCTCAGCAACTGCAGGCCTTGTCCGAGGACGATCGTGCGCTCCTGCGCCAGGCAGCCACAATTCTGAATAATTTGGCAGGTGGGTGAGTTTGATGTCCGGGAGGACCGCCCCAGGCAGTCCAAACGAGTTGATCCGTTCCGTCGAAACTGACGGAGCACATGGTCTGGGTTCGGTGAAGCCACCGCGCGCAGGGATGTTTCGATCGTTGGCGATTCGCAACTACCGTCTTTTCTTCACCGGCAACATCATCGTTCAAACGGGTACCTGGGCCAATCGAGTCGCCCAGGACTGGCTGGTGTTGCAGCTGACCGATGATGATCCGGTCGCACTCGGGATTGCCACCGCGTTGCAATTCGGTCCAACCCTGGTGTTATCGCTCTGGGCCGGGACACTGGCGGATCGATACGACAAACGGAAGTTGATGATCTGGATACAGTCCGTGATCGGACTCAGTGTTGGAGCGCTCGGGCTACTCGATGTTCTTGGCGTGGTTGAGGTGTGGCATGTCTACGCGATTTGTCTCATTGTCGGCATGGTTGCAGCATTGGACGGTCCGGTGCGCCAGGCCTTCGTATCCGAGGTGGTCGGCCCGGATCAGGTTCCCAATGCGGTCGGTCTGAACGCGATGGCATTCAACGGCGCTCGAATTATTGGCCCGGCCATTGCCGGCGTCGGCATCGCGGTGTGGGGTACCGGCTGGGTGATGTTGTCATCCTCGTTGGCCTTTGTCGCCGTGCTGGTCGGGCTTTCGATGATGCGAACCGCTGAGCTGTTTCCGTCCCGGCCACTGGCGCGAGGCAAAGGTCAGGTGCGCGAAGGGCTTCGCTACGTCAAGCGCCGTGCGGATATCGTTGTCGTGCTGGTGCTGCTCTTCATCGTCGCAACTTTCGGGATGAACTTCCAGATCACCTTGGCCATCATGGCCAAGATTGTGTTCCAAAAGGACGCCGCCTCCTATGGTCTGCTGACCACCGCCCTGGCCGTTGGCGCGTTGGCCGGTGCGACCCTGTCGGCTCGGCGGCAGGGCAAACCCCGGCAGCGCATGTTGATCGGATCCGCTTTGGCCTTCGGCCTCCTCGAGATGTCCTTGGGCTTCATCACTTCCT
>JBBSUU010000046.1:0-10872 GCA_038234115.1 Mycobacteriales bacterium | reverse complement strand
CGTGGTGCACTCGACTACCAAGTATCTGGGTGGTCATTCTGATTTGACCGGTGGTGTTGCCTGCTATGCGACCGAGGAGCTGTTCAAGAAAGGTTGGAACTACGCGATCGTCATCGGTGTCACCCCGGATCCGCATGCGGCCTGGCTGACCCTTCGGGGGATTCAGACGCTGACCCTTCGGGTACGACAGGCCTGCAGCAACGCCGAAGTACTCGCGGCGAGGTTGGCCGAACATCCTAAAGTTGTTGCCGTACATCACCCTTCCATACCCACGCACCCCCAGCACCTCCTGGCCACGAAGGTTCTGGACCGAATGGGGCCGATGCTCTCCTTCGACCTGCAATCGCTGGCGGCGGCATTTGAGTTCTCCCGAGAGGTGCAGTTGATTCAGGCGGCACCGACGATGGGCGGGGTGGAAACGCTGACCTCACATCCGGCCACCAGCTCCAATCGTGGCCAGTCAGCGGTCGAGCTCGCCGCTGCCGGGATCAGCCAGGGCACCGTGCGGATCTCCACCGGCATCGAGGACGTCGAGGACCTGTGGGCCGATATGTCCCGTGCCCTGGACGCGGTGACGATGTGAATCCGTACCGGCAGTATCTACAGGCTGCTGTCGGCGAGGCGAAACAGGGTCTGGCCGAAGGGGGCATTCCGATCGGCGCCGCCCTGATCGTCGACGGTGCGGTGCGCGCGGTGGGACGCAACAAGCGGATCCAGCTGGGGAGTCCGACCCGCCACGGCGAGACCGATTGTCTGGAGAATGCCGGTCGATTGCCCGCTGCGGTGTATGCCCGGTCGATCATGGTGACGACGCTGTCGCCCTGCGATATGTGTACGGGTGCGATTCTCTTGTACAAAATTCCGACGGTGGTGATCGGTGAGACCCGGACGTTCTACGGCGGTGAGGACTTCCTGCGATCACGGGGGGTTGAGGTCATCGTGCTGGACGACTCCGAATGCGTGGAGCTGATGACCACTTTTATCGCCGATAAGCCTGAGCTCTGGAACGAGGACATCGGCGTCTGACCCGGCCCACATTGATGAAAGTCGGCGTAAAGCGAAGGTTGCCGCCCGATTGGGCGACTTTCATCAATGCGGATGCGCGGAAGGCCGTGCCAGCGCATGAATGTGGTCAGTGCATGGGCGAGAATGCCGAGAGCCAAATGTCCCGGAACAGTTCGGCATCCACGTCCAAGGCAATGTCGACCTCGGCGCCGGCCGTCGGCGTCGGGTCGTCGGCGACATCGCCGTCCCAGGTTCGGCGGTCCACCACAGTCTGACCCCGAGTATGGGTACCGGAGGTCTCCACCCGGACAGCGTGCCGGCTGGTAGTGAGCCCTTCCGGGTCGATGACGGCGCACACGGCTCCGGCGTCACCGATCGTAGTTTCGGTGACGCCGAAGACCTGCATCTGGAACTCGAGGAGAGCGCCGGCCAGTTGCGCTGCCGGATCGCCGCAATCGCGGAGTGAGTGGGCCTTTTCGCGGGTGACCACGACGTCGTTGAATACATCGAGTCCGTACATCGTCATCGGGATGTTGAGTTCCCCGGCCGCCGCGATGGCCACAGCAGCGCCCTCCGGGTCGGCGAAGATATTGAACTCGGCGGTCGCCGTCGCATTTCCGACACTCGCCGACCCGCCCATGAACACGATCCGGGCGATTCCCGGTGCGACCTCCGGATAGGTGCGCAGCAACAGCGCGATATTGGTCTGTGGCGCCATCGGGACCAGGGTGATCAGGTCGCCGGTACCGATGGCGCCCATCAGTTCTCGGCGGAGTAGTTCGATGGCGTGGATTTTTTCGACCCGCCGATCCGAGGGGCGAGAAAATCCGCCGAGGCCATCCGGGCCATGCACGTGAGTCGCGTGATGCGGGGCTGCGAGCAGGGGGCGGGTGGCTCCGCGGGCGACCGGGACGTGCCCGGCCCCGGCTGCGTCGAGGACGTATTGGGTGTTGGCCACCACCTGGTCGACATTGACGTTGCCCGAAACGCAGGTGATGGCGCGCAGTTCCAGGTCAGGATGGCGAACGGCCAGCATGATCGCCAGTGCGTCATCGATTCCGGTGTCGACGTCCAATATGACTGCGGTTGGACCGGCGGCCGAACGTTGCGGGGAGCTCATTGCCACACCGTAGCCGACGGTGGCCGATCGGCCCGAACATCGAGCTGCCCGGCCGGCGGCCGAACCGGAGACCTACGAATTCGCAGCCGGCAGCACGGGTCCGCGGCCCTGACCGACAGCACAGTCACCGAGTGGATCTACCGGGTCGGACTTATCGGTCCGAAATCCCTGGTTGCGCGGCGTTCCCCTGCCGGGCCGAGTTCCCCGGTCGGGCCGCGTTCCACTGTGCGATGAGCACGATCAGAGCCACGGCGAGGACTCCTGGGATAGCCCAGTACACGGCAGCAGCCTCGAAGGTGTAGCAGAGGGCGGCTGCGATGAAGACAAGGATGACGGAAATCAGAATGGCGTGGGTGCGCCACGGAATCTTGGATTGATCGGTGCTCATGACCTCCACAGTGGCACGGACCGGAGTCGTTTGTGAGCGGGGCCAGCCCACAACGTGACCGGTGCCACGGACTCAGCCCTCGACGGGAGCCTACCTAAGCGATAGCTTAGGTTGAGATGATCGAGCAAAGCGATCGCTTAGATTTGTTCCCGGGACGCCTTTGGGCCGGCCGGCTGTATCGATCTGTTGTAACGAGAAGCCGAGCAACAACGCCGGGCTGTCGAGAATTTCTAGGAGGTTGGACCGCCATGGATATCGTGGTTCTGGTGAAACAGGTGCCTGACACCTATTCTGAGCGCAAACTTCGCGAGGCTGACGGCATTCTGGACCGCGATGCCGCCGACGCCATCATCGACGAGATCGATTCTCGCGGCGTTGAAACCGCGCTGCAGTTGACCGAAGCCAACGGCGGCGAGGTCACCGTGCTGACCATGGGACCGGACCGGGCCACTGAGGTTCTGCGCAAGGCACTGGCAATGGGCGCGCACAAAGCGGTTCACATCAATGACGACGCGCTGGCCGGTTCCTGTGCGGTACAGACCTCTGCGGCATTGGCTGCGGCGCTCAGGACCCTCAAGTTCGACCTGGTGATTGCCGGCAACGAATCCACTGACGGCCGTACCGCTTCGGTGCCCGCGATGTTGGCCGAACGGTTGGGTCTGCCGCAGGTGACGTTCGCCCGCTCCATCGAGGTAGACGGTTCAACACTCAAGGTCGAGCGCGTCGTAGATGGTGGTTACACCGAACTGACCTCGCCGATCCCCGCCGTGCTTTCGGTAACCGAAAAGATCAACGAGCCCCGGTACCCGAATTTCAAGGGCATCATGGCCGCCAAGTCCAAACCTGTGACCACCTTGACGGTGGCTGATCTGGGCCTGGCCGCCGATGAGGTTGGCCTGGCAAATGCCCGGACCACCGTTATCGAAGCCGCACCACGTCCCCCGCGTGCCGCCGGGACCAAAGTCGCCGATGAAGGCGAAGCCGGTTCCAAGGTCGCCGAATTCCTCGCCGCTTCGCGGTTGATCTGAAAGGGCTGAGCAAAATGTCCGAAGTTCTCGTACTTGTCGAATCCGTTGACGGCGTTCTGCGCAAGGTCACCGGCGAATTGTTGACGGCCGCCGCCCGCATCGGTACCCCATCAGCTGTGGTCGTCGGAGCGCCCGGCGGGGCGCAGGCGCTGGCCGCCGAACTCGGCGCGCTCGGCGCGGAGAAGGTGTACGCCGCTGAATCCGCCGACGCCACCACCTATTTGATCACTCCCATCGTATCGGCGCTGGCCACCATCGCAGCATCGGCAGCGCCTTCGGCCATCCTGTTGGCAGCGACGGTCGACGGCCGTGAGGTTGCCGGACGGTTGGCCGTGCGGTTGGACTCCGGGGTCCTTGCCGACGTGGTGGATATTGCCGCTGACGCCAGTGCTACCCACTCGGTCTTCGGTGGCTCATACACAGTGCAGGCCAAGGTCACCAAGGGCATCCCGATCATCACCCTGCGCCCGAACTCAGTCGACGCCACGCCGACCGCAGCTGCTGGGACCGTTGTGCCAGTGGAGTTTTCGGTCGACGCTGCAACGTCGGCCACCATCGTCGCGATACATACCGAGCCCGCTGGAGATCGTCCGGAACTTGGCGCTGCCTCTGTGGTCGTGTCCGGCGGACGCGGCGTGGGTTCGGCGGAAAACTTCCCGGTCGTGGAGCATCTGGCTGATGCCCTTGGCGGCGCCGTCGGTGCCTCTCGGGCAGCGGTCGATTCCGGGTACTACCCACACCAGTTCCAGGTTGGCCAGACCGGAACCACCGTCTCACCGCAGCTCTACGTCGCCCTGGGAATCTCCGGAGCCATTCAGCACCGAGCCGGAATGCAGACCTCCAAGATGATCGTCGCCGTCAACAAGGACTCCGACGCACCCATTTTCGAGATCAGCGACTTCGGCGTGGTCGGAGACCTGTTCAAGGTCGCCCCGCAGTTGACCGACGCAGTGAATGCCCGTAAGGGTTCCTGAACCTGCACGTGACGAAGGCCCGGTCGGAGTATCCGACCGGGCCTTTTGCTTATCGGTTGGCCTGAGCCGTTCACTCGTCTTTCATCTGCTTGTCTCGGTGTCGTTGACCGCTCGTTCGTTGCGGCGCCGATGATTCGCACTGTGACCACAAGCCAACTTTTTTGTTCGGACACGCTCACTGCCTCGCCGGAGTACGAACTCCGCCCGGCCACATCTGCTGTTGAAGTCCTTGCCGCTCAACGGCTCCGCTATCTGGTCTTTGAGCAGGAGGGCGGTGCGTGCACGCCGGGCCCGGACGGCACCGACGCTGACGAATTCGATGACAACTGCGATCACCTGATCGTCTGGTACCACGGCGATCCCGAGGTCGCTCCGACCGCCGTGGCAACCTATCGGATGCTCCCGCCGCACGCCAATGACGCTGCGCCACGCCATACCGGCCTGTATTCGGCCACCGAATTCGATCTGTCCGCGTTGGAACCCCTGATGCCGGCAACGGTGGAAGCCGGTCGCTGCGCGGTGCATCCGGACCATCGAAACGGCGCCACCATGTCATTGCTCTGGGGCGGAATTGCCCGATACATGTTTCTCTCCGGGTACCGCTATCTGATCGGTTGCTCGTCCATACCGCTGTCTGATGGTGGGGTTTTGGCCGCCGGCGTCTGGGACGTAGTGCGGGACAGACATCTTGGGTCGGTCGGACGCTGGTGTCCGCCGCTTGTTCGGTGGCATGGACCAGCTGCCGGCTCTCGGGTAAAGACGCCAGCTCTGCTGCAGGGCTACCTGCGCTTGGGCGCAGTGGTATTGGGCGAACCGGCGTTCGATGCCGCCTTCAACACCGCGGATCTGTTGGTCCTACTCGATCTTCACACCGCAGATCAACGCTACCTACGCTTCTTCCTGCCGGATTCGTGTGGATCGGAATCGAACGGCCTCAGTTGAGCGCAGCTGTGGCCGGCTGTCTGGGCGCCCCCGCCCATCGCGCGGCCTGCATCGGGGGCTGCGCGGGGTCGCCGCGTGGTCAGGCCGGGGTGCTCGTTTCGCTGGCTCGCGGATTTCGGTTGCTGACCGCCCTGATTGTGTCGCTGTGCGCGGTTACCGTCTGGTCCTCGATCCCGGGCTACGGACGTCGGCGCCGTCGTTCGGCCTGCCTGCGACAGGCTTCGCGTCGAATGTTGCGGGGCTTGCGGATCAATGTCGAGGTGATGGGAAAGCTTCGCACCGGAGCGAGTTTGGTGGTGGCCAACCATCAATCGTGGTTGGACGTGCTGGTTCTCACGGCGGCGGCGCCGATGATTCCGGTGGCCAAGGCCGACATTTTCAACTGGCCGATGATCGGTGGGCTCGCCCGGCGAACCGGCACGATCAAGGTGGATCGCAGGACTTGGCGGGCCTTGCCGGCACTGGTGGCGGAGATGACTCTCGCGCTGCGCCAAGGGCACCGGGTGCAGGTATTTCCAGAGGCGACCACCCGTTGTGGGGGAGCGATCGATCAGTTCTATCGTGCCGCCTTTCAGGCTGCACTCGACGCTGCGGTGGTGGTGCAGCCCGCTGCGCTCTCGTATTTCGATCACCTGGGCAACCCGACCCGGTTGGCGGCGTTTGTCGGGGACGCCGAACTGGTCGACTCCCTGCGGAAAGTGCTGCGGGCGCCTGCTTTACGAGTACGGCTGCAGTGGATTCCGGCGATCCCGGCCATCGCCGCAACAGGACTGGCCGCTACCGACCGCCGGTCTGTCACAGAATTCGCGCAGGACTCGGTGGCCCGCGCGTTGAGCCAAGAAGTGGTCTATCGGCAGGCAGCGCAGCGACCGCGGAAGATCACATCTGCAGACTCGATCTGGAAACCCGGGGCGATCATTGCCACGTCGACCGAGTCGGCCACCGGCAGCACTGAGGCCTGAACATCAAAGATGACGTTGCAGACGCTGCAAACCAGATGATGATGTTGGGTGTACACGTTCGGGTCGTATCGCATCACCCGGTCTCCGACGTTGACGGCCAGGAGTTCACCGGCGTCGACCATTTCGCCGAGTGTGTTGTAGACGGTGGCGCGGCTGATTTCAGGCAAGAGTCTCGCCGCGCGTTCGTGGACATCGTCGGCAGTCAAGTGAATATGTTCGGCACCAACCACATCGAAAACTCGAGCGATAACCCGGCGCTGCGACGTCATGCGCCAGCCGCGGCTGATCAGCCGTTCCGAGAGGGTCTCCACACTGACCAAGATACCTGGCTTCGAGTGCATCAGCGGCCCAGGGTGGATACTGTCCAAGATTGGACTATGTCTAAGATAGAGAGGTATCGCCGCCGTCTTGCACGACGCGAGATGGGCAATGACTACCCACGAGGATGAGAAACTTGACGCAAGCCAGACTGACTACCGCCGCCGGAGCGCCGGTAGCTGACAACCAGAACTCGCAGACAGCCGGACCGAACGGTCCGATTTTGCTGCAGGATCACCATCTCATCGAGAAACTTGCCCACTTCAACCGGGAGCGTATTCCGGAGCGTATTGTGCACGCGGTAGCCTCCGGTGCCTATGGTGAGTTCGTTGTCACCCAGGATGTCACGCCGTACACCCGAGCAGCGTTTCTGTCCGAGATCGGTAAGAGGACCGAGGTTTTCGCCCGCTTCTCCACTGTTGCCGGTTCGCAGGGTGCGCCGGACACCGCTCGCGACCCCCGCGGGTTTGCGCTCAAGTTCTACACCGAAGAGGGTAATTACGACCTCGTGGGTAACAACACTCCGGTGTTCTTCATTCGCGACCCGTTGAAATTCCCTGACTTCATCCACACCCAGAAGCCGGATCCGCGCACGAAGGTGCAGGAGCCGGACAACGTCTGGGATTTCTTCGGTCTTTCGCCCGAACTGACCCACCAGTTCACCTGGCTTTTCGGTGATCGGGGCCGCCCGGCCACCCTGCGTCATATGGACGGCTTCGGTTCGCACACCTTCCAGTGGATAAACGCTGACGGCAAGGGTGTCTGGATCAAATATCACTTCAAGACCAACCAGGGCATCCAGAACCTGCACGACGACGAGCTTCTCGACGTCACCGAGGGCAACTCGGAGTACCACCTCAACGACCTGCGCGACGCGCTGGACCGCGGTGAATTCCCGTCCTGGACCCTCAAGGTCCAGATCATGCCGTTCGAAGATGCCCCGGACTACAAGGTGAACCCGTTCGATCTGACCAAGGTCTGGTCGCAGAAGGACTACCCGCTGCAGGAAGTCGGCGTCTTGACGCTGAACAAGTGGCCGGACAATTTCTTCGCCAACACCGAGCAAGCTGCGTTCAACCCGGCGCACTTCGTTCCCGGCATTGGTCCGAGCCCGGACAAGATGCTGCAGGGACGCCTATTCGGCTATGGCGACGCCCATCGCTACCGCGTCGGTATCAACCATTTCCAGATCCCGGTCAACGCGCCGCGGGTCGCCGTGGTGAACAACCACCAGCGCGATGGCTACGTCACCGCAGGCCCCAACGGCGCCGCCGCCAAGAATTATGAGCCGAACTCCTTCGGCGGCCCGCACCAGTCCAATGATGCGATGTACACCGCGCTGCCCTCCGACGGCGGCGGTGCCTCCTATCCGGCTGTCCACCGGTTCGAGAATGACGACTACGCCCAGGCCGGGGATCTGTACCGGTTGATCGATGCCGATGCCAAAACCCGGCTGGTCAATGCGCTGGCCGGTTCGCTCTCCGGTGTCTCGCGTCAGGACATTGTGGACCGGGCGCTCGTTCACTTCGAAAAGGCCGATCCGGAATACGGGGCGCGCGTCGCGGCTGCTGTGGCCGAACTACGATCGCTGCCGCAAAGCACCAACCCGGCCGACGACCCGGCCGCTGTGCTCATCCCGTAAAAGCTGAAATATTTCCAACGGCCCGGTTTCCTCCTGGAAGCCGGGCCGTTCGGGTTGTCGATGAAGCGAAGTCAGAACCTCATGCTCGACTTCGGGAATTGCCGCCCGTCGACACCTTGCGTTGCTGTTCGTCAGGTCACCCTTGGTCGGCAACAGCAGTTCGTGGCGCTTGCCAAGAACTCTCCGGGCGGTTACCACTGCGGGCATCAGTTCACCTGGATCACAGCGGCGGCCGGCTCCGCGATCCCTGCGATTTTGATGACTCTTTCCTGACGGTGACGTCACCCCCGGCCGCTGAGGTTGAGCGTGAAACAGCCCATCCGGGCCGGGCCTGTAACGGGTGGGTCGAGTATCTCAGCCCCTGGATTCCTCGTCCCGGGCGTCGGGCGATTACCCTGGCGATTGATGGTTTACCTCGATCACGCCGCGACCACTCCAGTTCTGCCAGCTGTGGTGGCGTCCCTGACAGAGGCGTTGGCCCTGACCGGCAACGCCTCCTCTTTGCATACCTCTGGTCGAGCGGCCCGTCGTCGGGTCGAAGAGTCCCGCGAAACCATCGCAAAGATGCTCGGTGCTCGACCCAGTGAGGTCATCTTCACCTCCGGCGGTACCGAGTCCGACAATCTGGCGGTCATGGGGCTCTTCCGGGCCCGTCGGTCGGCAGATCCGGCTCGGGTGCGCATTCTGGCCAGTGCAACCGAACACCACGCGGTCCTGGACGTCGTCGAGTATCTCCAAGCGCATGAAGGTGCCACCGTTGGTTGGCTGGAAGTTGATGACTACGGCCGCGTTCATGCCGACACCCTCGCTGCGGCGATCGCGGAGAACCCGGACGATGTCGCCCTGGTATCGGTGATGTGGGCAAACAACGAGGTCGGGACGATCAACCCGATCCGCGAACTTGCGCTGGTGGCTCACGCCAAAGGCATTCCGCTGCACACCGACGCTGTCCAGGCCATCGGACACGTGCCCGTCGATTTTGCTGCCAGCGACGCTGATGCCTTGACCCTGACCGCCCACAAGATAGGTGGTTTGACAGGTGTGGGTGCACTGCTACTCAAGCGTGATGCCAAGGTGGCGCCGATCTTGCACGGCGGTGGCCAGGAGCGGGGTGTGCGTTCCGGGACGCTGGATGTTGCCGGCATTGTGGCATTTGCGGTGGCGGTGGTCGATGCGGTGTCGCTACAGGATCAACGAGCCGCAGAGTTGACCGTTTTGCGCGAGAAGTTGATCGACGGGATTCGAGCTCGGGTTCCCGATGTGGTGTTGGCCGGCGATCCCGGACAGTCGAGAGTCGATGGCGGACCGAGCCGGTTACCCGGCAACGCCCATCTGAGATTCCCAAACTGCGAAGGAGATTCGCTGCTGATGCTGCTGGATGCCCGAGGCATCGAGTGCTCCACCGGTTCGGCCTGTACGGCCGGGGTGGCCCGCCCCTCGCATGTTCTGCTGGCGATGGGCATTCCCGAGAGCGAAGCACGTGGTGCCCTGCGATTCTCGCTCGGTCATACCTCGACAACCGCAGATGTGGAAGCGGTTCTCGAGGCGATCGGCCCCGTGGTGGAAAGAGCCAGGCGGGCATCATTGGCCGCGGCCAGGAAACGCTGACGAGTGTGCGGTTGCGGCGCGCGAATCTATTGACCATCAACGAGAAATAAAGTGGTGAGCAGCAAATGAGAGTTCTGGCAGCAATGAGCGGCGGCGTCGATTCGGCAGTCGCCGCAGCATTGGCGGTGGAAGCGGGCCACGATGTCACCGGAGTGCACATGGCACTGTCACGGCAACCGGGAACACTTCGCACCGGTTCCCGCGGTTGCTGCACCATCGAGGATGCCTCCGACGCTCGCCGGGTCTCAGATCTTCTGGGTATCCCGTTTTACGTCTGGGATTTCTCGGCCGAGTTTGTCCAGGACGTGGTGGCAGACTTTCTGACCGAGTATTCCGAAGGCCGCACGCCCAACCCCTGCCTGCGCTGCAACGAGAAGATCAAATTTGCCGCTTTGTTGGACCGAGCGCTGGCTTTGGGCTTTGATGCAGTCGTGACCGGACATCACGTTCGGATCGAGGACGGCATTCTGCGTCGTTCCGTCGATGACGCCAAGGATCAGTCTTACGTGTTGGCAGTATTGACGAAGGACCAGTTGGCGCACAGCATGTTTCCCCTGGGCAACACCAACAAGGAGTGGGTGCGGGCCGAAGCGGCCCGCCGCGGTTTCTCGGTGGCGACCAAGCCTGATTCCTACGACATCTGCTTTATCCCGGATGGGGATACGCGTGGTTATCTGACCGAGAAGCTGGGCGCCAAACCAGGTCCGGTGATCGACATCGAGACCGGTGATGTGCTGGCCCAGCACGAGGGTACCTACGGCTACACCATCGGACAGCGCAAGGGTCTCAACCTTGGACGGCCGGCGGCCGACGGTAAGCCGCGCTACGTGCTGGAGATTGAACCCGTGTCGGGGACGGTGAAAGTAGGGGCCGCACATCGGCTGG
>JBBSUU010000045.1:0-10881 GCA_038234115.1 Mycobacteriales bacterium | reverse complement strand
CGACGCCGGGGCTGTCACGCCGCTCTTGACGCCCCCTTCGGCGGCGCTGGTAGCCGAACTCGAATTGCGTCCGATTTCCGACCGGGTGGGCAATGTTGCCAATGACGACCCTTCTCTGTTGGACCGGGTCGAGCCGGTCCGAGCCGATTGACCTCAGTCGAAAGCAGCGATGGACGCGCTTCGCCCTTGCGTGAGAGTAATCAGATCGGCCGGCGCCAATTCGACCTGCAGGCCGCGTTTGCCGGCGCTCACATAGATTGTCTCGTAGGTCAATGCGGAGCTGTCAACCACGGTGGTCAGCGGTTTTCGCTGGCCGAGGGGAGAAATGCCGCCCGCGACATAACCGCTGGATCGTTCGGCTTCGGCTACCGGGGCCATGCCGCCCTTCTTCCCTCCGACAGCTGAGGCAAGTGCTTTGAGGTTCAAGTGGGCGGCCACCGGGACTACGCCCACGGTGAGAGCACCGTCCACCTGGGCGACCAGGGTCTTGAAAATACGATGCGCATCGATCCCGAGGGCTTGAACAACTTCGTCGCCGAAAGCAGTGGACCGAGGGTCATGGTGGTAGGGGTGCAGGGTGTGCGCGATCTTCGCGCGCACCAGTGCGGCTACCGCTGGAGTTGGAGCGCTGGGCATGGAGAGGCAGCGTAGAGGCTTCGGGCGGGCCGGAGCGAATTGGCCCTTCGCCCGGGGCGGAATGCCGACCTTTGCCCGGGGCGGAATGCGGCCGTCGCGGGGGCGGAGTGCCGCCGTCGATCCGGGCGACCGGCGGGGGGCCGGCCTGCTCGGGAATCAAGAACCCGACCAAGGCGTTGACCGACTTGGAACCGGAGGAGGCAAATATGGGTGTGGTCAGTACGCGTGAGCGGCCGTTGCGGCTGGCGCAAATAGTTCATGGTGTGGAGGGTCAACATCGTTTTGATACGTCGGACACCCTGCTGGAGGGGCCATTGCGCGTCCGCATCCCCGCAGGTTCAGGGGTGGAGCGGCTGTTCCGCGGTGATGCTCGGCTCATCGCCCAGGTACCCTCAGCTGACACGTATCTACCGGATTCCGTACGGCAGAGCGTGCCGAAGGGATGGGTAATTCCGTTGGCGAATCCAACAGCGAATAATAGAACACAGGTTGCCGTGGGGTTGACCGATACCGCTTCGAGCGGTGGCCCGTCGGTGGGTTCGGAGGCGATCCTCGCCGCGCCGTCACCGGTGACCGTGCCGCGCACCGAACAATCTCCGGAGCAGCTCTCCGCCAGGTTCACCACAGATGCCATGCCGATGCTCGACCAACTGTATGCGGCAGCGTTGCGTATGACGCGGAACCCGGCAGATGCCGAGGACCTGGTGCAGGAGACGTTTTTGAAGGCCTATGCCGCCTTCGCCTCGTTTCGTGAAGGCACAAATCTACGCGCCTGGCTCTACCGGATTCTGACCAACACCTTCATCAACGGTTACCGCAAGAAGCAGCGGCAGCCGCTGGTATCGCCCACCGACGAAATTACCGACTGGCAGTTGGCGGCGGCCGAATCACACACTTCGACGGGGCTGCGATCGGCGGAGATGGACGCACTGGACCGGTTACCGGACAGTGATGTCAAGGAGGCCCTGCAGGAGCTGCCGGAGGAGTTCCGGATCGCTGTTTACCTCGCCGACGTCGAAGGATTTGCCTATAAGGAGATTGCCGAGATCATGGAAACCCCGTTGGGAACCGTGATGTCCAGGCTGCACCGCGGGCGCCGGATGCTGCGAGAGCTCCTGACCGACTACGCGACCCAAGCCGGTTTGATCCGACCTACCTCTACCGTTCCGGCTGTTCAGAGTGGGGGATCCCGATGATTTCCGATAATGAATCACTACCAGAAGCAGTCAAGCCCGAGTGCGCTCGGGTGATTGAGGATATTTGGGTCTTTCTGGACAACGAGATGGACCCGTTGTCCCGGCAGGTATTGAAAGCACACTTGGACGATTGCCCCCCATGCCTGGACGAGAGCGACATCGGGCAGAAACTCAAGGCGCTCCTGCATCGTAAGTGTGGCGGGGAGGTTGCTCCCGACGTTTTGCGAGCGCGACTGATCCTCGCTCTGCAGCAGGGCTCCTGAGCTCACTGCGGAAAATTGTGGACGCCAGCGCGGGCCTGTCTCGGATCCGACCGGCCCGCCAAACTCTCAGCAGGCGCCCTGAAGTTCCGAAGACCGAGAAAACCCCGCCGCCCGATCAACTCGGGCAGCGGGGTTTTGCTGTTGTTCTAAAGTTTCGGTCAGGCGTTGGGACGCTTGCCGTGGTTTGCGCCGCCCTTCTTACGGGACTTGCGCGTTCGTGGGCGGTTGCAGCTGGCTGCTGCGTTCGCGATCTCAGTTGTCCGGTCGGTCACTCCGGCGAGGGCAGAGAGCAGTTCGAAGAAAACGGACCGCCCCTCACCACACCCAGAGGGATGCAGGCGCGAAGAAACCCCGCCCTGCGATCCCTCTATCGTGCCATGCCTGGCGCCTCCCTTTCGCCAATCGTGGTTTGATTGCTACGGCTGTCGCGAATCCTTGCGGCGGAAATAACACATATTTGCGGCCAGGGCCGCGGGTGGAGGTACGGCGATGGCCGAGGAAGTACGCGCCGAGATGGTGGCCAACGTCTGGAAGGTGCTCGTTGCCGAAGGTGACACTGTCGAGGACGGTGACACGTTGGTGATCCTGGAGTCCATGAAGATGGAGATTCCGGTGATTGCCGAAGCAGATGGCATCATTTCCAAAATTGCGGTCACCGAGGGCCAGGTCGTGCAAGAGGGCGACCTGATCGCCGAGATCTCCTGATCCGGTCGGCCACTCGCTCGCCATTGCCCGCGCTGTGATGGCGCACGAACTTCGATAGGCCTCGCAGATGTCCACACTTTCAGATCTGCTGGGGGAACACACCACCCTGCCGGGCTCGGCTGTTTCGCACCTGCAGCGACTGGTGGCCGAATGGCAACTGCTGTCGGACCTGTCGTTCTCGGATCTGGCCATGTGGGTCCGGGTCGATGAAGGCCGGTTCCTTTGTGTGGCGCACGTCCGTCCGACCACGGGCAAAACAGCCTGGGTGGATGATCTGGTGTCCAGGGTGGTATCGGCCAAGAACTACCCGCTGGCCGGCCTGGCCAGGTCCGAACAACGCATAACTACCCAGCCAGACGTGTTGTTGCCCAGTGGTATCCGGGTCGATCGAGCCGTGATTCCGGTTCGCCACGAGGACGAGATGATCGCGGTCATCAATCGGGACTCGGTCAATGCGCAGGGCCGCCACCCCAGCCAATTGGAATCGGCCTATATCGAGGCGGCCGAGGATCTGTTCCAGATGGTGACCGACGGATCCTTCCCGTCGCCCAAACAGCCGGCCGAGATTCTGACCGGTCCGCGCGCCGGCGACGGCATGCTCAAACTGGACCCGTCCGGTGTCGTCAGCTACGTCAGTCCCAATGCCCTGTCCGCCTACCACCGCCTCGGATTGTTGGATTCGGTAACCGGGGCGCATCTGGCGTCGGTCACCCGCAAATTGGTCAGCGACCCGTTTGACGGCGCCGAACTGGCTGCCCGCATCTCCGCCGCGGTGCAGGGGCGACCGACCCTACGAATGGAGATCGAGGCAAAGGGCACCACGGTGCTTTTCCGGTCGCTGCCGCTGCGCCCGAGTAACCGGGGGGCTGGAGCGCTGGTGTTGGTTCGTGATGTCACCGAGGTCCGTCGGCGGGATCGGGCGTTGCTGAGTAAGGACGCGACGATCCGGGAGATCCATCACCGGGTGAAGAACAACCTGCAGACGGTGGCGGCGCTGTTGCGTTTGCAGGCCAGGCGCTCAGACCAGCCGGCGGTGCAGCGCGCTCTTCGGCAGTCGACCCGTCGGGTGGCGACCATCGCGATGATCCATGAAACTCTTTCGACCTCCGCCGATGACCGGGTTGATCTGGATCAGATCGTTGATCGTCTGGTGCCGATGATTTCCGACGTCGCGGCGGCCGAGACAGCAGTGAGGGTAAGGCGAATCGGATCTTTCGGGGTGCTCAATACGGAGTTGGCCACCCCCTTGGTGATGGTGCTCGCCGAAGTGGTGCAGAACGCGGTTCAACATGCCTACCCTCCAGATCATCCAGGTGGGCTGGTGACGATAACCGTTGCCCGATCGGCAAAGTCACTCGATATCGTGATTGACGATGACGGAGACGGGATGCCGGAGGGATTTTCGTTGGAGAAGGCCACCGGGCTGGGCCTGCAGATCGTCCGGACCCTGGTGGACTCGGAGTTGCGCGGCTCGATCAGCATGCGTCGACGGGAGGCAGGCCTTGGCACCGAGGTGACGATCAAGGTGCCCCTGCGGTCCCGAGGGTAAGGGCTGGGGAGGGATCAATCAGCAGCGGTGAAACAGCGAAGACCCGTCTCCCTGCTGGGATCCGGGTCTTCGATGTTAAAAGATAAGGCTGCAGCGGCCGCCTTCGCGACCAAGTGCTGCAAAAACTACAGGCTACGCGCGCGGGCCCGAGCACGGCGACGCTTGAGTGCACGCCGCTCGTCCTCGCTCATGGCACCCCAGACGCCGGCATCTTGGCCGGTTTCGATCGCCCAGCTCAGGCATTCGCTGCTGACGGGGCAACGCCCGCACACGGCCTTGGCTTCGGCAATCTGCAGCAGTGCTGGCCCGGAATTCCCGATCGGGAAAAATAGCTCTGGGTCCTCGTCGCGGCAAATTGCGCGGTGGCGCCAATCCATGATGTGTTACTCCTCAAGTGGTGGTGATACGTCAGATTTGGTGTAGGTCAGTTGCTCGAAAGAGAACCTGGGCCGCCAAATGGTCCCGGTTCTGATTGCGGAACAAAGTGAATCGTTTCACGCTCTGGGCGGATGTCAAGAGTTTTGGTGTTGGGGGTTGCGTATCTCACGTTTCCACCACGTTACCGAGAATTAACGCTAAGGGGGCCGGTCGGATCGATTCAGAAGATCCGTTCAGGGCCATCGCAGGCTGCTTCTGGCCAGGTCAATCCCACCGAATCAGACATCAAACAACAACGCGAAGTGCGTTTTTGAGCGAACTGAACATCACTCTTTTGACCTCGCCCAAATAGTCACCGTCCATCTGAAAGCCGATCGGCTCGGTCGATGAGACAACCAGATTCGGTACATCGTCCACTCGAATAAGCTTGCGCCCCTTGGGGTTTCCTGTTTTGCGCAGGATTTGGGTAGCGAGGCGGGAGACCGCGATCGGCGACAGGGTCTGGGAGGCGAAGACGCCAAGCCCACCCTCGAGGGTGGTGTTCGGATTCGTCCGGACCGCGTGATTTCCGAAGTAGGTCCATGGGTCCACGTTGGAGACGAAAACCATGTGGCAGTTGGGGGCAGGTTCACGGCCGGGTAATTCAACCGTTAGTGGACCCACTTTTCGATCAGCCCGTAGGTACAACTTGACCAATTCACGCACATGCATGGCGTTGGAGATGCTCTTTCCGGTGGCCCGATGTCTTTCCACCTCGGCCACTACGGCGGCGTCGAGCCCGAGTCCGGCATTGAAAGTGAAGTAGCGACTCTCGCCGCCATCCATTGCGGCCAGTCCGAGGGAGACCACGATGTGCCGTTTCCGGGACAGTGCTTCCAGAATTTGTTCGGTGGCCTCCGTCGGGTCCGGATCGAGTCCGAGCGCCCTGGCGAATACATTCGTCGAGCCACCGGGCACGATGCCCAACATCGGGAGGTCGGGACCAGGTCCGTTGGCGAGCAGCCCGTTCACCACCTCGTTGACGGTGCCGTCACCGGCGTGCACCACCACCAGACCGAATCCATCCTGCGCCGCACGCGCCGCCAGTTCGGCCGCATGCCCACGAGCGGTGGTGTGCGCAATGCGGAGTTTCATCTGGCTCGCCAGGGCGTGCGCCAGCAGGTCTCGCCGTCGTGCCGTGGTGGCAGTGGCATGGGGATTGACAATCAGCAGCGCGCGCATTGATCGCAGAGCCTAAACGCTGGCCCTCATCGCGTCACAACCGTGCTGCCCAGAGCGGTGGGCCGTGTTCCCGGCAATGCGGGGCGCCGACGAGACCGTGCCACCATTTGGAAGCGGACTACGCTGAGGGAGTGAGTGCCTCATCAGAATCGCCGGAACCGCCACTGTCCATCGAGCCACCGCCCACTGTCAGATTGGCTGCCCTGGTGGCCGGTTTCGAGGCAGTTGGCGTGCTGGTCGTCGCGGCGATCGTGATCACAGCCCGGCAGGATGCCGACCTGAAATGGGCGTTGGCCACCGCGGCCTACTTCCTGGTCCTCGCGATCCTCATCGGCGTGGTGAGCCGCGGCCTGTTCCAAGGACGACGGTGGGCCCGCACGCCGGCGATCGTAATCAACCTGATCGTTCTGCTGGTCGGTTTCTACCTGGCGGTACCCAGCGCGCAGGTGCTGCCGGGAATCGCATTGATAGCCCTTGGCGCCGCTACGGTCGGCCTGCTGTTGAGCAAATCGAGCACCGATTGGATCAGGAGTTTCCCTTCCCTATTTGGTGCAGAGCCGGACCGCTGAGTCGAAACACGCTCCACCCGTGCATCGCAATAGCGCCCAGAGATTTGTAGAAGTCGATCGACGGGGTGTTCCAGTCCAGCACCGACCACTCCACGCGGGCATAGCCGCGCTCGGTGGCGATCTGGGCCAGTTGGAGGAGCAGCGCCTTGCCCAGACCTGATCCACGTTGATCGGGACGGACGTAGAGATCTTCCAGGTAGATGCCGTGCACACCTTCCCAGGTCGAGTAATTCAGAAACCACAGGGTGTAGCCGACTACCGCACCCTCGACCACCGCCACGTGACCGAAGAGCGCCGGCTGGGGGCCGAACAGGCTCCGGTGGAGTTTCTCGGCGGTGAGATGGCAGAGCTCCGGTAACTTTTCGTATTCGGCGAGGTCATGGACCAACTGCACAACGATCGGAACGTCCTGCTCCTGGACCGGACGGATTCGTTGGTCGTGCGGGGCCGACTCGGTGGGTGTCGTGCTGGGCACAGTTGAAATCCTTTGACCTATAGATGAGACAAAATTGTTGGTTGATCAGTGGTGCGCCAGATCCGGCACATTGGCGTGCTCGATGATCGGATATTTGTTGTGGTCGCCCAACACCGTAATCGCGGCCGGGTCCAACGCGATGCCCTGACCGGCGGCCACCGAAAGTTCGATCCAACGCACGGCAAGCACCCGCGAGATGTGGCCGTGGCAGACCAGTGCCACGTCTCCGGTTTGCATGGCCAGACGTGCTCGATCCAGCACCCGATCGGCTCTGGTGGCCACCTGCTGCGGGGTTTCCCCCCGCGGACCCGGTCCGCCATCGCGAAAGACCGACCAGCTGGGGTTCTGTAGACGGATCTGTGGAGTCGTCAGTCCCTCGTAGTCGCCATAGGCGAATTCGACCAGGTCATCATCGGTGGCGGTGATGGGGAGAGAAGCCAATTCGGCGGTCCGTTGGGCTCGCAGCCGGGGACTGACCAGAACGGTTTTCGGAACGATCCCCAAACGTTGGAGCACCCAGGGGATGCGCTTTGCCTGTTCGACGCCATATTCGGTCAGGTCGATATCGGTCACCGAGGTGTGTTGCCCGGACTGGCTCCACTCGGTCTGGCCGTGGCGAATCAGAGCTATGCGATATTTGGGCATCTGGCGATCCTCAGTTCGGTGGCACCGGGATTACGGTAGCGACCCCTACTACGGATCCGCGACCGGTTACGCATCATTTCGCTACTTTTTGACCCGCAGGCCGTCTTCGAAGGCCATGCAGACCTCGTAGGACGGCAGTAGTCCGGCTGCCTTGGCCTCGGCGAGAGTGGGCGCCGCCTCGTCCTTGGCGGACAGGGTGAATTCCATGTCCTTGGGCCACGGCATGGCCAAGGCCGGATCCAGCGGGTTGATGCCGTGTTCGCCGCCGGGGTTGTAACCGGTGGAGCACAGGTAGGTGAGGGTCGAACCGTCCTCGAGTGCCAGGAATCCATGACCGAGTCCCTCGGCCAGGTACACCGCGCGGCGGTCCTTGGACTCAAGGAGCACAGAATCCACTGCACCAAAAGTCGGCGAACCCACTCGAATGTCGACGATGACGTCCAACACGGCGCCGGCCGGGCAGGTGACGTATTTCGCCTGTCCCGGCGGTACGTCGGCGAAGTGGATGCCGCGCAGGGTGCCGGCCCGCGAAACACTCAAATTGGCCTGGGCAAGTGATAGCCGGTGGCCTACAGCGGCCTCCATCTCAGCAACCTTGAACCATTCCAGGAAGAGACCACGGTCATCGCCGTGTTGTTTCGGGGTGAATTCGAATGCGCCCTTGACGGCCAATTCTCGAGTCTGCATGCAAAGAGATTAACCGCTCGACGGGGTCGACATTTCCGCCTCCCATCTCCCTCATGGGTTCCCATTGGCAGGCTCCTGCGGTAACGTGACCGAACCGGTTCCGCATTTGCACATGCGGCACCCAGATCTCCCCGAAGCTCCTGAAGCCAACCATGCCAGGGATTACGGGGAAGTCGGTGTCTAACAGTTGGCCGCGCCACCCTGCTGCCATTGATTCACCGCCCCTTCCCAATGTCCTGTCCATGTTGTCTCGTGCGCGGCCATCCCGTGGTCGCCGCCGTCAGGAGCTACCTATGACCATCACTGACCTTCCTCCTACCTCTTTCGGACCGGGCAAACGTTCACCTTGCAACGTCGCTCATCCCCGGCCGAGCGCGCCCACGGATCGGTCCTCGATTCCGAAATCAACAAAAGACACCCAGCTACCACAGGGACCTGCAATGGCGACATTTGACGTCCCACCGGCCGATGCCGATATCTACGACGTTCATCGTGGCGGCAAATTGACCACCACACTTCGCTACCCACTCGAGGACACCCGGGCGCTGTCGTTGACCTACACCCCGGGCGTGGCAAAGGTTTCCGCGGCCATCGCGGGCAATCCGCAGGTCGCTGCCGAATACACCTGGGCGCACCGACTGGTTGCAGTGATTTCTGACGGGACCGCGGTGCTCGGTCTCGGCGACATCGGAGCCAGCGCCGCACTCCCTGTGATGGAAGGAAAAGCTGCACTGTTCAAGCAGTTCGGCGGTTTGGATTCGATTCCGATCGTGCTGAATACCAGGGATGTCGACGAGATCGTCGAAACCGTGGTGCGAATTGCGCCGTCCTTCGGGGCCGTCAATCTGGAGGACATCTCGGCGCCACGCTGCTTCGAAGTCGAGCGCCGGCTCATCGAGGCGCTGGATATCCCGGTCATGCATGATGACCAGCACGGCACTGCCGTCGTGGTGCTGGCGGGTCTGACAAATGCTGCGGCAGTGCTGAATCGGGAGTTGGCCGGGCTTCGGGTGGTGGTCGTCGGCGCCGGCGCTGCGGGCGTCGCCTGCGCACGGATTCTGATCGGGGCCGGCGTCCAGGATCTGATCGTGCTGGATTCCCGGGGCATTTTGTCCGTCGACCGCGCCGAGCTGACGGGGGAGAAGGCGGCGCTGGCTTTGTCCACTAATCCGCGTCGCGTCACCGGTCATCTGACACAGGCGCTACGGGGAGCAGATGCCGTCATCTGTGTTTCCGGTGGTTCGATCGTTCCGGATATGTTGACCCTGATGACCGCGGAACCCATCGTTTTCGCGCTCGCCAACCCAACCCCGGAAATTCATCCGGCAGACGCGGGTCGGTATGCCCGTATTGTGGCCACCGGCCGTAGCGACTTCCCGAATCAGATCAACAATGTGCTTGCCTTCCCGGGCATCTTCCGGGGTGCGCTGGACTGCGGCGCGACCCGGATCACCGAGGGTATGAAGATTTCCGCTGCCCGGGCAATTGCGGGCGCCATCCCCGGTGGGCCGACCCCGGAGCGGATAGTGCCAGGTGCATTCGAACCAGGTTTGGCCCAGAAGGTCTGCGCTGCGGTGATTCTGGCGGCCCGCGCTGATGGTGTGGCGCGCAGCTGAGGTGTGTTTTCGCCGACAAACTCGACCACAACCCGTCCCCGCTCTTGCTGTGAACCGATCTGGCGGTCCGGGGTGAACACTGCTGGGGTGAGCATTGCTGGTGTGAACACTGCCGGGGTGGACACTGCCTGACAATTCGTCCACCCCGACAACCCCGCCGGCGCCCCTACTCGCAACGTTAGGTGCGTTATCGGCCATCAGGTAGTGGGCCGGCGAAATGTGGACAACTGGGGACTGCGGCGGTGAGCGGGTGACGGATGTGCGGTGCCGACCGGTTCGGGCAAGTCGGCCAAACACAGTGCAGTAGCTTTCAGCCATGAGATTTTCCGCAAACTTGCCGCCGGAAGATATGGCGCTGCTCGACGAGCTGGTCGAACTGGGGAGGTTCCCAAATCGGACAGTGGCCCTCATCAGTGCCATCGAACTGCTTCGGCAGGCCAACCCCATCGAGCGGGTCAGCGAGTGGGATGCGGTCGGTCAGTCGAAGCCGAAGGGGCTGGAAAAACATCTGGGTACGGGGTCGGCCTGGGGCTTGAAAAATCTGGACTGATCATTGGTCCTGGGGGGTCGGTGGAGTGTTTGCCTGGCAACCTGTTTACTCCGGACCTCGCCCGCCGATGGCCGAGGTCACGGCTGAAGTCGCCAGCCGAACAGTTCTGGCCAATTCGGGCCAGGTCTGATCGCAGCTCGAATTTCCGGGGCACTCATGGGCAAAGGTCACCCCGATCGATGCCACCGGCATTCCTCGATGGTCGAAGACCGGCGCGGCCACTGACGCCATGCCGGTGGTCACCTGACCGTCTTCGACCGCCCAACCGGCTCGTCGCGCGACCGTGAGTTGTTTGCGAAGCCCCGGCAGATTGACCGCGCCCCGTCCGGTCCGATTGACGAACGATTCCGGACCGGGCAGGAGGGCGCGGATCTGAGCCGCGGGTTGAAAT
>JBBSUU010000044.1:0-10945 GCA_038234115.1 Mycobacteriales bacterium | reverse complement strand
CGCCGCGCCCGGGCGCGGCGTCCCCGCGCACTGCACCCACTACCGTGGCAGGAGCCCCGCCGTTACCGCAATTGACATCGAGCCAATCCAGAGCTGGGCGCCTGATCGACCCGGTCCGGTTATTGAAGAAAGGTCGCCGATGACCCACCTGGAGGAAAGCGTCGCTCACATCGCGATGCCGCTGGACACCGCGGCGACCCACCAGATTTATGCACCGGCGTCTGGTGCCGAACTGGCCGCCGCCGACTGGATGACGCCGGCCCAGGTGAGCGCCACGGCACTTGCGCTGCGAGCCGCCCAAAGCGACTGGGAGCGCGTCGGTCCGGTTGCCCGCGGTAAGGTGCTGGCCCGCTTCGGTAGTTGGCTCGGTCGCAATCAGGTCGAGTTGGAGGACCTGCTGAGATCGGAAACCGGAAAATCCCGGGCCGATGCGGCGGTCGAGATCCCGCTCATCCTGCAGGCGCTTTCATTCTACGGTCGGAACGCGGCGAAGTTCATGAAGCCGGAGCGTAGGTCGTCCTCGTCCATTCTCATCGCCTACAAGAGGGTTTCGGTAACCTGGCGGCCTCGACAATTGGTCGGCATCATCAGCCCATGGAACTATCCGGTTTTCCTCCCCCTGGTGGATGCGATCCCGGCACTGGCCGCAGGGTGCTCGGTTTTGATAAAACCCTCGGAACTCACCCCGCTGACCCTGCAGGCCATCGTGCGGGGGTGGCGCGCGGAGATCGGCGCTCCAGCGGTGCTCGATATCGCCGTCGGTGGGAAGGAAACCGGTGAAGCTCTGATCGACGCCGCGGATTTCGTCCAGTTCACCGGTTCCAGTCGAACCGGACGGGCCGTGATGGCCCGGGCGGCCGCGACCTTGACGCCGGTCAGTCTGGAACTGGGCGGTAAGGATCCGATGCTGGTGCTTGCCGACGCGGACATCAAACGCGCCGCTCGCGGGGCGGTGTGGGGGGCCATGTTCAATGCCGGACAGACCTGCGTCTCGGTGGAACGGGCTTACGTCCACGAGCGGGTCTACGATGCGTTCGTTTCCGAGGTGGTCAAGCAGGTCGAGGGGCTCACCACCGCCGGTCCGGCCGCCGATGTCGGTGCCATGATCAGCGAACAACAACTCGCCGTCGTGGACAACCATGTCCAACAGGCAATCGCTGAGGGAGCCCGAACGCTCACCGGTGGTCATCGACTTCCCGGCCCCGGTATCTACTACGCCCCAACAGTTCTGGTTGATGTCCGGCAGGAGATGGCCTGTATGCAGGAAGAAACCTTCGGGCCGACGCTACCGATCATGATGGTCCACGACGACACCGAAGCTATCGGGCATGCCAACGATTCGTCCTACGGACTTTCGGCCAGTGTGTGGTCGAAAGATGCGGCCACGGCCCGAAAAGTGGCGCAGCAACTGAATTGTGGGGCGGTGAACATCAACGACGTATTCGTCAATATGTTCTCCTACACCGCGCCGCAGGGAGGCTGGAAACAATCCGGGATCGGATCGCGACTGGGAGGCGCGGCCGGTCTGCTCAAGTTCTGCCAGAGCGAAGCGATAGTGCACACCCGCGTCACTCCGCGATCCGAGCCGAACTGGTACGGCACGCCGGCGCGGCTGCAGCGCTTGACTCCTGCTCTGCTCGGGGCTGTTGCCCGTTTCAGGCTGCGTAGGCTGGGCAAATAGACCGTATAAGCACAGGCGGCAGGACAGGGTGGGCGTGGAAACAGACATCGGGTTGGACGAACTCCCGGTGTTCCTGCTGACCCTGCTCCGTGGTCGGCGGCTCGCCGTCCTGACCGGGGCCGGTTTGAGCACTGACTCGGGAATCCCGGACTACCGGGGGCCGGGCTCGGTCAACCGGACGCCGATGTTCTTCCAGGAGTTCATCAAAACTCCCCAGAACCAGCAGCGTTATTGGGCGCGTAGTTATCTGGGATACGCCACGATGAATCGGGCCGAGCCGAATCCGGGTCACACCGCACTGGTTGACTTGGAACAAGCCGGGGCGCTGGTCGGACTGATCACTCAGAATGTCGACGGGCTGCACCGTCGGGCCGGCTCCCGAGGGGTGCTGGACTTGCATGGATCGATAGACGAAGTGGTCTGCCTGGGTTGTCGGGCGGTCACCGATCGAGCCGCCTACCAACGCCAACTCGCGGCGCTGAATCCGGAGTTTGCCGCCGCCTCCGGTCTGGAGCACGCCCCGGACGGCGACGTGATCTTCGAGGACACCCAGGATTTTGTGGTCAGTCCGTGTGCGGAGTGCGGCGGGGTGCAGAAGCCGGACGTGGTGTTCTTCGGCGAGTCGGTGCCCGCTCCGCGGGTGCACCAGGCAACAGATTGGGTGCGGAAATCGGACGCCTTGTTGGTGGCCGGTTCCTCATTGACGGTCTATTCCGGATTCAGGTTTGTTCGGCAGGCGGTCAAATTGAATATTCCGGTGGTGATCATCAATCGTGGACCGACCAGGGGCGATGAGTTTGCCACCATCAAGCTGAATCAGGGCACCTCGGCCACCCTCGGGGCGCTGGCGGCACACCTGAAGTGAGCGTCGCATTTCATTCGTGTCGGTGTTGTGCGGTTGACTGTGGCGGTGACTGGGAGCGCGGGGATATCGCAGGGCAGCAAGGCCGCCGAAGGCGGTGTACCGGGGGCCCGACTGGCCCTGCTGGCAGCCGGCATCACCGTTGTGCTGTGGGCATCGGCATTTGTCGGTATCCGTGCGGTAGCCGAGAGCTTCGGGCCCGGCCCGCTCACCTTGGGCAGGGTTCTGGTCGGCGCCATCGCCCTCGGTGCGGTGGTGGCCTGGAAACGCCCGGCCTGGCCGGCGGCGCGGGACTTTCGCTTCATCGTCGGTTATGGCGTGCTGTGGTTTGCCGGATACAACTTGGCCCTCAATGCCGCGGAACAGCACCTGGACGCCGGTACGACGGCGCTCCTGGTCAATATCGGGCCGGTGCTGATCGCCATCCTCGCCGGGTTATTTCTCCACGAAGGTTTCCCGAGATCTCTCCTGATCGGATCAGCCGTAGCGATGGCCGGAGCAGCCATCGTCGCGCTCGGCGCGACCGGCGCCCGAGCTGCCGATTTGAGCGGCGTGCTGCTGGCAGTACTGGCCGCAGTTTTCTACGCCGCGGGGGTCACGGTTCAAAAGCCCGTCCTGCGCCGGGTCAATGCGTTGCAGGCCACCTTCCTGGGCTGTGCCATCGGGGCGATCGTGAGCCTGCCCTTTGCGCCATCTCTGTGGACCGAGATGGCCGCGGCCTCGACCCCAGCAATTCTCGGCCTGCTCTATTTGGGCATCTTTCCGACCGCGATCGCCTTCACCACCTGGGCATATGCCCTTTCTCGGATGCCGGCCGGCAAGCTGGGCGCGACGACCTACCTGACTCCGATGGTGGCGACTCTGTTGTCCTGGCTGGTGCTGAGCGAGGTGCCGACGGCGTTGGCTTTTGTGGGTGGCGGCCTGTGCCTCGTTGGGGTGGCGATCACCCGGATCCGGCCCCGGCGTTGATGGCGAGGTGCATCGAGGTGCATCGAGGTGAAGCTCAGGCGAGGCGGTGCTGAGTGGGCAGTCCGGTCGCATCGTCGGCGAGCCGGATGATGTTGAGCCGGTGCAGTTCCGGCACGGCCACCCACTCACAGAAATTTGACCAGGACCCTTGGGGGTAGGCCTTGACCAGGGCCGGTCCGTCCCAGATCTGGATGTCTCCGTCGTCGTGGGTCACGGTGGTTCCCTCGACGTACTCGGGAAAGGGCTTTCCGGTTTCGGGTGTGCACAGAACAGCCCAAGTGCTTTTGGCGGTCAGAACATCGATGTTCATTGATTGCCTTTCGATCTGCGGCCGACAAGTCGACGGAAGATGATTGGTCGAAATGGGTGATGCAGTTGAATGAAATGGTGAATTGCGAATGACGCAACTGCTATTTCGCTGTCACCGGAAGTGTAGAAGAATCAAATAAGAGCTGTCCAATGGTGGACGACTGAATGAATAATGGCTGCCGATCATTAATCACGAAGTCAGGCCAACTGGGCAGCAGGATCCACCGGCAGCTTTCTGGTTGTGACCACCTGAAGTGCGACATCTCGGAGTTTGAGATTGGTCCGCTGCGAATAGCGTTGCAGGACCGAAAAGGACTGTTCAGAGTTCAGTTCGTAAAGGGCCATCAAGATACCCTGCGCCTGCCCGACCAGGTGCCGGGAGTCGACAGCGACCCAAAGATCGCGCTCCACCCGTATTCTGGCCAGCGCGACCGAGGCGTGGGCGGCCACCACTCGGGCAATTTCGACGTCCTCGGCGGAGTACGTCCGATATTTGGCCGAATACATGTTCAAGGCGCCGACCGGCAGATTGCTGGTGAACAGGTGCACACTCAAAATGCTGTGCAAGCCCAGAGCGGCAGCTTTCGGTCCCCACGCAGGCCATCGCGGATCAGTCTCGACGTCTTCGACCGTATAGGTGCCGTTTTTCCACAACGCGTCAACACAGGGACCTTCGTTCAGCGAATATTGCAGCGAATCTGCCTGCGCCACATCATTGTCACTGGCACCGAAGGTTTGATATTTCCCACCGGGCATTCGTAGGGTGATGCTCGCGTTGGTACAGGCGACCGTACTGATGGCCAGCTGCACGATAGTGCTGAGCGCGCTTTCCAGATCAGACTCGGCGGCCAGGCTGCGCGACGCCTCCGCCATGGTGGTGGCGAGTGCCTCAGACTGCTGTTGCTGCATCCTCGGACTCCTATCCATGGTGGTCTGGTCTTGACGTTGTGACTGGTGGCGGTGTTCTGAAACATCGCTGGCATACCACCGGTCAGCCCTACAGAATCGTACTCAGGTACAGACAAGGTCCGATACATCACTCTTTCGAGTGGTCAGCCACTCGTCATCCCTTGGTCGCTCTGGGGTTGTATGTGAACGGTAATGGCGAAATCAGCATCTTGGGGAGCGCGTTTTAGCTCTCTCGGTACTCTCTACCTGCGGATATGCAGATCCCGCCGGCCGGCAGCCATTGGTCTAGATGTATTTAAGAGTGAAGCCTGGTACCGGTACTTGCATAATTAGCACTATCCCTGATTAGCTGAAGACGGTCCAGAAGAGGCGCCAGAAAATCCCGATTTTTTCCTGGGAGGTTTTCATGGCGCTACCTGCCGTCATCGAAAAATCGAAGTCAGTGATCAGCCCGATTGTGCTGGTCAAGGCTTGCAGTGAATACACCGAAGCGCCGGCGTCAGTTGAACCCGTCGCCCTCGCTTCGGACGCCGGCGAATCCGAATCGGCAGCACCCACCCCGATCCAGCGTGGTCGGACCTGGCGCGGCAAGCAGCCGGATCCAGAGCGTGCCGAACGCATCCTGGCCGTCCTGCGGCAAGCCCGCGCCAGCAAATCAGCCGGCGAGAAGCGCGCGCTGTTGGACACTGTCATCGTCGAGCACATGCGCATCGCACATTCCATTGCCGCCCGCTACCGGGGTAAAGGAGTCGATCGGGACGACTTGGATCAGGTGGCCTACATGGGCCTGGTCAAGGCGGCTGAAAGTTGCGACCCCGCTCGCTGTGACGATTTCCTGCACTATGCGGTGCCCACCATCAACGGTGAGCTCAAGCGTTACTTCAGGGACCACGCGTGGACCGTGCGCCCGCCGCGCCGATTGCAGGAGTTGCAGCCGGTCATTGCTGCGACCCGTCGGGATCTGTTGCAGAGCCTGGGCAGAGAACCAACCAACGAGGAACTGGCCACGTCCTTGGAGATCACCGAGGCCGACGTTCGGGAAGCCGTCGTCGCCGGTCGTGGTTTCACCGGAGTTTGCCTGGATCCGATGGTGGATAACGGCTTCGGTGGTTCGCAGAGTGACCCGGAGCTGGCCAAGGTGGAGGATCACCTGATGCTGGCCGGTTTGTTCGTCAATCTGACCGATCGGGAGCGAGAGATCCTGGCCCTGCGCTATTTCAAGGGTTGGACGCAGGCCGAGATCGGGCGTGAACTCGGCGTGAGCCAGATGCATATCTCACGCATCCTTCGTCGCGCGATCAAGAAGCTGCAACCGGCTGATACCGAACTTCAGCAGACTGCATAGAACCTGAGACAGTAAATGCCGGCGGTGATGGAAATCCATCACCGCCGGCATTTGCGTTGTCCAGGCTGGTTACTTGGCGGTCGAATCGTCTGCTGCTTCAGCAAGTCTGGAAGCTTCAGATTCCGAACCGGCCGAATCCGTACTGAGAGACCCGGCGGAACTCTCCAGGTGCGCCCGCACGAACCAGTGGAACTGCTCCAGGTCACGCAGGTGTCCGATCAACATGTCGTTGGTGACCGGATCGGACTCCTCGGTGTCGGCCGCGGCCTTGCGGTGGTCAGTGATCACGCCTTGGTAGACCAGATCCAGGGCCCCGAGGTGGGCAATCGAATCGGCGCGGCCGATCGAGTAGTCGTCCCAGCTGCGGTCCTTGACCAGGGCGCCGGGGGTGCCCTTGGGTGAAACGCCAAGGGTGGCAATGCGCTCGGCCGTTTCGTCTGTCATCAGCCGTACCGCATCCACCTGTGGGTCCAGCATCTCGTGGACACCGATGAAGTGTGGACCGACAACATTCCAGTGGACGTGCTTGAGGGTGAGTGCCAGATCGTTGACGGCATTGAGCCGATCCTGCAAAATGGCGGCAACCTGCGCGCCCTCTGCAGTGGTCATCGACGGCACTGTGAACTTGGGTAATGACTGCTTCGCCATGGTGGTCCTTCCCTTGCGGTGACGTACTGACCACCGATGAGATGTCGGTGGCCGCGGTGGTCCCGGTGCGGATCTGTTCAACCCGCGCCGCAACCCATCGCTCTGATAGTCAGGTGCCCGGAACTGCCGGTGGCCAAACTGCAGATCAGGCAGTGGGGAACTTGTCCGGGGCCTTCCTGCATCATGCCGACCGGCTCAGGTGCGCAGTGTGGGATTTGAGCTATACATAAGACATGAGCGAACTGACTGTCTACACCACCTCCTGGTGCCCGTTCTCCCGCCGATTGGTGATGGACCTCGACCGGGGCGGGATTGAATTCACCGATATCGACATCGATGAAACGCCGGCAGCAGCCACCGTCGTGGAAGGCTTCAACCGGGGCAACCGCACCGTCCCGACGGTCGTGTTCGCCGACGGATCTGCCATGACAAATCCGTCGGTGGATCAAGTGGCCGCGAAGTTGGCGGGCTAAGTCCGGGCAGTTTCTCTATGTTGGACAGATGAGCTCCGAACAGATCGAAACCGCAGCCGTTACCCCCACCGATAGCTCGGCCGAAGTTGCTCCGGATATCGCGGCCGTCAGCCCTGTTGCCCTCCAGCAACATCTCGGTGGTCGTTGGAGCGAGACCCGGGCAACCTTCACCGAGTTGATCCGGGCAGTTCATATTCCGGATTCCGAAGACCTCGATACCGCGGAGCATCGGCAGATGACGCTGGAGATGATGCGATCAACAGCCGAGACCGGCGTTCAGCGGCTCGGTTTCGCGCCGGCCTATGGGGGCGGCGGGAACCCGGGTGCGTCGGTTGCCGTCTTTGAAGTGCTGGCCATGGCCGACCTGTCACTGATGGTCAAGGCCGGCGTGCAGTGGGGCTTGTTCGGTGGGGCGATCAACGCTCTGGGCACCAGCGGGCATCACGACAAATACTTGAAACCGCTGATGGACGCCGACTTGCTCGGGTGCTTTGCGATGACCGAGACCGGGCATGGCTCCGATGTCCAGCGGATCCGCACCACCGCCACCTTCGACCCGGCCACCGACGAATTTGTGGTCAATTCTCCGGACGAATCTGCCCGCAAGGACTACATCGGCAACGCCGCAGATGATGGTCGGTTGGCCGTGGTTTTTGCGCAGTTGGTCACGGACGGAGTTGGTCACGGGCCGCATGCCATCCTGGTCCCGATCCGAGACGATGACGGCAATGCCATGGCCGGCGTCACGATTTCCGATTGCGGCCGCAAGGGCGGGCTCAACGGGGTGGACAACGGTCGATTGATGTTCGATCAGGTGCGAGTACCGCGGTCGGCATTGCTCGACAGGTACGGGCACGTCGATGCCGACGGGGTCTACAGCAGTCCGATCGAGAACGAGAATCGCCGGTTCTTCACCATGCTCGGCACCCTGGTGCGTGGCCGGATCAGTATCGCCGGTAGCGCCGGTAGTGCAACGAAAAAGGCGCTCACCATCGCTATTCGGTATGGAAATCGGCGTCGTCAGTTCGCTTCTGCCGGTGCAGAAACCGAAACCCTGCTGCTGGACTACGCCGCCTACCGGCGCCGCTTGCTTCCACGGCTCGCGCGCACCTACGCCCTGCATTTTGCCCAGGACGAGTTGCTCGGCGTGATGCACGAAGTACAAACCGCAGCGGAGCCGGACGAGCAGCAGCAGCGGGAATTGGAATCGAGGGCAGCCGGGATCAAGGCGCTGGCCACCTGGCACGCCTCGAGCACGGTTGCCGAATGTCGAGAAGCCTGTGGTGGAGCCGGTTATCTCGGTGAGAACCAATTGCCTCAGCTCAAGGCCGATCTGGATGTCTTCACCACCTTCGAGGGCGCAAATACGGTGTTGTTGCAGTTGACCGGTAAGGGCTTGCTCACCAAGTTCCGCGACCACGTCGGCGACCTCGACCCGGTTGGCATGGTCGCCTTCGTTGCCGAACAAGCTATCGGAACCTTCGCCGAAAAGACGGCGACAAGGTCATTGCTGCAGCGCTTTCGCACGATCGGTAACCGCGACAGCGATATCGGGCAACTGCGGGATCATGGATGGCAGCAGGCCCTCTTCGCCGATCGTGCGGAACATCTGGTAAGCACCCTGGCCCGTCGAATTCAGAAAGCCGCCTCCTCGGACAGCACACCGGCCCAGATTGCCAACGCGACCCAGGATCATCTCCTCAAGGCTGCGACGGCGCACATCGAGAATCTGATCCTGCAGGCTTTCGTGCAAGCAGTGGATACCGCGGCGGATCCGAACCTGAAAAAGCTGTTGGGCGCGGTGTGTGACCTGTACGCACTCGCCGAGATCGAGCGCGACGCCGCCTGGTTCCTCCAGCACGACCGGCTGACGGTCGGACAGACCAAGACGGTCTCAGTGGCGATCGAACAAATCTGCACCGAATTACGGCCGGTGGCTGAATTGCTGGTGGACGGCTTCGGCATTCCTGAGGAGTGGATCACGGCTCCGATAGCGAAGCGGTAGTGGCAGCTCACCGGTAGTGGCAGCTGACGGGTAGGCGACGGCGACCTCCCGCCAAGACGCTGTCGGTGGTTCGTGCCAGTATCGGGCCATGCGCCACTCAATCATCCCGCCGTACCTGCTGCAGCATCTTGCCGACCTGGATGAACTGCTGGTGCCTTCGGCTGCGGCGGCCGCCCGCGAGACCCTGGTTCACGACCGGACCTTTCGCAGTTTCCGGGCCAATCAACCGGCGCCGCCGACGGTCCCGCCGACCGGCCGCACGTCGCCGACCATCGTTGTGGCCAAGCCGGCCGGACCGAAGCGAACTATCAGCGATGCCGAGACCCAAGAAGTATTGCCGGGCAAGATCGTTCGTCGTGAGAATGAGCCCGCGATCAACGATGCGGCAGCCGACGAGGCGTATGAGGCACTCGGGGCAACTTACAATTTATTTGCCCGGGTGTACGGGCGGGACTCGATCGATGGCGCGGGATTGCCGCTGGACGCGACCGTTCATTATGGCCGCGGTTACGACAACGCCTTCTGGGACGGATCCCAGATGGTATTCGGTGATGGCGACGGCGAGGTGTTCCAGAGGTTCACCAAATCGGTGTCGGTGATCGGGCATGAGTTGACACACGGAGTCACCCAGTACACCACCGGGTTGGCCTATCAGGGGCAGGCGGGGGCGCTCAATGAATCCATCTCCGATGTCTTCGGCGCGCTGGTTGAGCAGTACCTGAACAAGAACAGCACCGCTGCTGCCTCGTGGTTGATCGGGGTCGGACTCTTTACCGATCAGGTCCAGGGTGAAGCCCTCCGGTCGATGAAGGCGCCCGGAACCGCCTACGACGATGACGTACTGGGCAAGGACCCGCAGCCGGCGCATATGGACGGTTACGTCAAGACCAGTGCTGATCATGGTGGCGTGCACATCAATTCCGGCATCCCGAATCGGGCGTTCTATCTGGTTGCCGATGAGTTGGGGGGCAACGCCTGGGAGGAGGCCGGCCAGATCTGGTACGACGCGGTGACGTCTGGCAAGGTTGTCCCCAGCTCAACTTTCGGACAGTTCGCACGGGTGACGGTAGATGTTGCGCTCGCGCGTTACGGAGTGCATTCGGCTCAGGCGCAGGCGGTTCGCAGTGGTTGGACCGGCGTCGGTGTCGAATTGCCGAGCGATGGCGCGGTTCGCAGGACGGGTGCTACGGCACTGCCGTCATCACCGTTTCAGGAGTAGAAAAGGTGACATGAAGGTCAATGTGGTGCGTACCGGCGGATTTGCGGGACTGACCCAGGGCTGGGAGGTCCGGGTTGACGAGCAGCCCAACGCCCAGGAGTGGGAGAGTCTGGTCGATTCGTGCCCTTGGGATGACCCCGAGTTGTGCAAACCCGGGGCGGACCGATTTGTGTACGAGGTCAGCGCCGGACCGCGCAGCGCCACCCTGGGTGAACAGGACGTCCAGGGTCCGTGGCGTGAGTTGGTCGAAAAGGTCCGAGAGGATGGGGAAAGGCTCAAACCCACTCGTTCGCAATAGCCCGGTAGCCTCCGCTGCCCGGTTCCACATGCGTCGGGACCTGGCTGCCCAGTCTGCTTCGTCTGCTTCGTCCGCTTCGTTTGTTCAGTCTGTTCAGTCTGGTCAGTCTGGTCAGTCTGGTCAGTCTGTTCAGGCGTGGTCGGACACCCCGGTCAGCATTGCTGGCCACTCCTGGGTATAGATCAGTCCGAGACGTTGAGTCGGCCGGGTCAGCGCCACGTACAGGT
>JBBSUU010000043.1:0-10994 GCA_038234115.1 Mycobacteriales bacterium | reverse complement strand
CCTACGCGCCGCTGCTGACCCTGCTGGCGGTGTTGGATTCTTTTCGCATCGGCTGGCTGCGCTGGCTATTTCTGGGATTGGCCGCCCTCGGGGTTCTGAGCACGGTCCTGTTCTTCTCGGTAGCCGTCAGGAAACGCAACGCGACTCCGGAGAAGATCTACGCCGCCAAGCCGCGTGAGGGTGAGGCGCTCAAATTCTTCGCTTCCTATGTGGTGCCGTTCTTCATCACCACTACGGCGCTGCCGGCGGCTCGTTGGGGATTGCTGATCTACCTGGTCTTCATTGCGGTGCTGTACGTCCAGGGCGATATGTATTTCTCCAACCCGTTACTGGCGCTGCTCGGGTTTCGAGTCTTCGAGCTGACCAGGATCGATCGCGGGCACCTGATCGTGATCAGTCGTGAATGGCACCTGGCGCCGACCGAGGTGATCCGGCTGGTACCGCTGGGCGGTTATGTCTACGTCCACGTCCGTGATCGCCCGGGTTTGGACCGTCAATTACCAGCAGGAGAGTCATCATGAGCGCGCCCACCGCCCCAGAGGGCACCCGACCGACGACAGTTGATGAGCAGGCACGACCCACTGAATCGGCGCAGCGATCCGAGACTGCCGAGCAGGCTGAGCAGGCTGAGCATGCTGAGCTTTCTATCCGGAACCAGCTTCTGGAGTTGATGTCGACGACCGACATCTTCGTGACACTGTTGATGGTGGCCGATCACCGCAACGAACCCGAGGCGTTCGAGGTGCCGATCAGCTCCGAACTTGCAGATCAGCTGGTCGAGCAGGCGCTGGAGTCGATATCGGCCGCCGGCGGTGCCGAGCTCCGGCCGTCCACCCCGGGCTTCAAACCGGACGCGCATCAGTGGGTGTATCAGCCGAAAACCGAGGGTGCACTGTCCGCCGTGGAAGCCGAAATCATCAGACCGACCCTGCAGCAGTACGACCGGGGCCAGAAGTTTGGCCGCCAAAATCTGCTGGTTCTTCGGCTCCGCGACGAGGCCGGTGTCGATATCGCCCAACTGTGTCAGGGATTCTCGCCGGAGAAGGACCTGGCACCGAAGAACAAGATCTTGGCGCTGTGGCAGGGTGAGCGCTTTGCAACGGTGGGCGAGGACGCCCTCGTCATCGATCGCAAGCTACGTTTGATCGTGCTTGCCGATCATGTGGTGATGTCGTCGGATTACGCTTACGAGTCAATTTTTGGCGCTCTTCCCGGCCTGCGCCAACAGGCTGCGGAGACCTACCGGAAGAGCCTCGGACAGCTACCCATCGTTGGCGGCGAGGAGCTGGCCCAGGCCTGCGCTTCGGACATGTCGATGATGAAAAAGTTGCTCAGCATCCAGGCCAAGCTCAGCAGCCCGGAGTATGCCGATGCCTTGAAGATGGACCGACTGCTGGTGTTCCTTGATCAGAATCCGCAGTTGGAGATCCCGATCGATCGAACCGGTCCGGAGCCCGCGCTGGTGTTTCAAAAGGATGTCCAGCATCGGTGGCAGTTGCTCAAACTGCTGGACGATGACTACCTGCGTTCGGATCTGACCGACATCACCTACGAAGCGAATTCGAAAACGCGATTCGGTGACTAGTTTCTCCGGGTCAGCCCCATCGTCTTGAGTTTTCGGCCGTCGATCTTCATCTCATCCTTCACTCGGCCCAGGATGTCGGCAAGATCTTGGGCTCTGCGCTGCGGATTCTCATCAATCAGCACCAGCAACTGCAGGGTCAAGGATCCGTGGCTGCTGGCCGCGTCCATCCTGCTCAGTTTGGCGGTGATTCCGGCCACTCACCACACCGATCAGCCCGGCCGTGATCAAAAAGGTGCTGCCAACTTTGACCCGATGAGCAGCCCATCGTCGGTAGGCAACGGTCACCGTGCCGTCCTTGACGCGAGGGGCAATCATGGCGGGTAGCAACATGGTTCGCGATCCTAAACACTGTCCAGGCCAGTGCCGATGATGCGGAGGCGGTCGCAGGCTGGGCGGCATGCACCAGGCGTTAGAGTTTGTGCCGTGGATGCCTGGATTTGGATCGTACTGGTGATTGTGCTGCTGGTCGTTGTCTTTCTGATGACGGCGCGAAAGGCCGCTATCGGAAAGGTCAATCCCACTCAGCTCAGCTTGGAACCGGATCTGATCGAGGCGGTCAAGGCCCTCGCGCAATCCAATCAGCAAATTGCGGCGATCAAGATGCTGCGCGATGGCGTACCCGGTCTTGGGCTTGCCCACGCCACCAACATGGTCCAAAGGATGGCGGTGCAGGGAAAACAACCCCCGACGGCCAAACCCGATCTGAACTGACCTCCGCAGCCTCCTTGAATTACCCCCTTACGGCAACAGTGGCGCCGAAGGCGCCGGACCCGGTATCCCGCCGAGATTGTTGGTGGTCGGCGCAGGCAAATTCGCCGATGAGATTTCCATCAGGACGCGGAGAGTTTGGATTTCTGCGGTGAGTTCCAGGACTTCCTTCTGGGTGACTGCCTGACTTGTTTCCTCTTGATCGAAATTCCGTTGCACCAACCAGGATGCCAAAGTTGCCGTGACGGTACCCAGCAGCGCAATGCCGGCGATCATCATTGCGGCGGCCACTACCCGCCCCGTCAAAGTCACCGGCGCCAGGTCTCCGTAACCCACGGAGGTGACGGTCACGATCGCCCACCAGAGGGCGTCGCCGAACGTCACTATGGTCGCGGCGTTGGCATACCGTTCGGCCTCCAGCATCGCCAGAGCTGATAGGAGTACGAGGACCACGGTGGCGACCGAGACGTACAGCATCACCTTGCCGCGAAGCTTGGCTCCGGCGAGTCTATGAACTTCCACCATCAGGCCAAACAGTCGCAGCGGGCGCAAGGCCGGAATGGCCACCGTCGCGAGGTCAGGTAGATGACGAAGGAACCAGTGACCTCTATGGGGGGCCAGGAAGAGCCGAACGACGTAGTCAACGACGAACACCACCCAGATCACAGTCATCGCGATCTTCGCCACTTCCAGCAGCTGCCCCCTTGGTTCGGCCAGCACCTGCCAGGCGTACAACAGCGCAAATGCGATGGCCGCCACCACCAGCGGAATCTCAAATCGTCGTTCCCAGGCTCGAAGATTCATGCCGCACATCATGCCCATCGGCTCGGATGCGTCATGAGCCAGGGCTACTGCGCAGGCCACCGGCCCGTATCCGCGACGCTCGCAGGTCCGGGCCCATGGTTACCGCTGACCAGCTCAACTAGCGCAGTGGCTGCTGCAGATCACGATCGGCATTTTCGGCCACCGCAGTGCTGCGCGAACCTGAATCGACGCTGACCTGATGGGTCGAGCCGGCCGCGGTGGCGGCGATCTCGCTCGATCCATTTTCGACCGAGACTTCCTCGGCGGGCTTGGGCTTCATCAGGCTATAGACGATCGCCCAGGTGAGAGCCAGCACGATGACCGCCAGGCTCACCCAGGACGGGATCTCCGGGATCGACGGGCTGATGACCTTGTGGCCGGCCTGCAGGAAGAGCTTCACGCCGATGAAGGCCAGGATGAAGGCAAGGGCCTTGCCCAGGTAGTGGAACTTCTCCAGCATTCCGGAGAGCAGGAAGTACAGCGCCCGCAGACCCAGGATGGCAAAGGCGTTGGAGGAGTAGACGATGAAGGCATCATCGGTTACCGCCAGCACTGCCGGGACGGAGTCGACGGCGAATACAAGGTCCGCCGCCTCGATGGCGACCACCACCGCGAGAAGTGGGGTGCCAACGCGCTTGCCGGCCTCCTTGATAAAGAACTTGGTGCCGTGATACTCGTCGGAAATCGGGATGAATTTGCGGAGCAGGCGAACCGAGAGGCTCTTGCCCGGGTCGACGGTGTCGTCCGCATCCTTGATCAGCTTCCAGGCGCTCCAAAGCAGGATGGCGCCGAAGACGAACAGGACGGCCGCGAATTTGCTGACGATTGTCACGCCAAGGGCCAGGAAGATACCCCGGAAGATCAGTGCGCCAACCACACCGTAGAACAACACCCGGTGCTGATAGGCGCGGGGAACCTGAAAGTAACCGAAGATCAGGGCAAACACGAAGAGGTTATCCACCGAGAGGCTCTTTTCGAGCAACCAGGCGGTGGTGAAGTCGACTCCTGCATCGGTTCCGAGGGTGAAGAAGATGATCACCGCGAAGATGAGGGAGAGGCCAACCCAGACGGAGCTCCAAATAGCGGCTTCCTTGAAACCGATGATGTGCGCACCGCGGTGCGCGAGTAGGTCGATGGCCAACATGATGAGAATCACGGCGCCGAATGCGACCCATGCCCAAATGGGAACGCTCACTTGTGTACCTTTCTTGGTTCTGAGTAGGGAAGAAACGAAAGGGTTTTGAATTGCTTTACTTTCGCACTTAGGCAAGTGTGCATGAGCGTTGTCGGCAGTGCCAGGTCAAAATCAGCTAAGAATTGACGCTCAACTTGCCGATATCCGGCAACCAGGTCAGTGGTTAGATGAGTGGGACGGTCGGCCACTTCAGCAGCCGGGCACCGAGGACAGCCGTGTGCAGGGTGAATCGCTGCATCGGGTCGTCGGGGTCGTGGCCGGTCAGGTCTTTGATCCGGTCCAACCGATAGGTAACCGCTCGCACCGAAAGGTGCATCTCGCGTGCAGTTCGAGCTGCGTTTCCACCGGTCCCGAAATAGCTCAACAGGGTGTCGATGAGCGGCGCTGCGCCGCCCCGGGCATCCTCGAGCGGAGTCAGAACGGCGTTGACCAGGTCTCGGATGGCGACTTCATCTCGGAGCAGCACCCTGTACACCAGCAACTCGGTGGCATCCAGCACGGTCAGATCCCGGCCCAGCCGGACACCCAAATCCAGTGCTTCGCGGGCATCGTCGAAGGATGACTTGACTCCGGCGGCGCCGGACGCCCGGCGCCCGACGCCCAGCTGCCAGGCACCGACGTCGGCCAGTCTGGTTAATTGAACCGGGCCGGAACCGCCCTGTTGGGAGGGCAGCATCACGGTAATGCTGTCCACGATTTCGGTCACAGCTGCTTTGTCCGGTGCGGCAAACACCACCACGATCCTGCCGTCCTTGGTAGCGACCAGGGCGTCGGAATCTGCCATGCTGCCCCGCACGGACCGTTCGAGCATCCGAGTCACCGGGCTTTGATCGGTGAAGGGTGTGTCGGCCCGGAGCACAGCGACGGCGTGCGGCCCGGCCAGGGTGAGGCCGAAGCCGGCAGCGCGCTCGATCAATCCGGCGACATCGCTGCTGCCGGCCAGGAGATCGTCGACGAATTCCCGGCGGGCCGAGATCTCGGCCTGCATGACGTCTCGCCTGGCCAACTGATAGCCCTGGGTCAACGCTGCCACTGCGTCATCGGTCGCACGAAGCATGGCGCGGCCGGCCCGCACCACGCCGGCCGGGTCCTGGTCGGCCGCGATCACCTCAGGAAGGTGCTCCCACAATCGCCAGGCTGCGGAAAGGTAGAGATCCAGTAAGGCTCGCAGCGCTACCCCGCGGACCGCTGCGAGCTTGCCGGCCTCCTTGAACTGCTGAATTTCGCCTCGCCGGAGCCGGATACCCGCGCTGACCGCGGCTACCACCTGCGGCAGAAAATCCCCCAGCAGGGCGACGTCAATGCCCCCGGCGTCGCGGGCCCCACCCCTGGCGACGGCGATCAATGCCGATGCCGGTACTGCGCCCGGCTCGGTCATGTGTCACTCCTGGTTTCCTGTGTTCAGGGATCTTCGATACCTGAACGAATGCTGCCGACGATAGTGTGACTCACCGTGAATGCCGTTCCCGATGACCTACCCATCATCCGGCGCGCCACCGTGTCGGACGTGGCAGCCATGGTGGCGTTATTGGCCGACGACGCGATCGCGGCCGCCCGCGAATCGGCAGCCGATATGACGCCGTATCTTGCTGCCTACGAACGTATCTCGGCGGATCCCGATGAGTTTCTGGCAGTTGCCGAACGCAATGGGGTCATCCTCGCAACGCTTCAATTGTCTGTGGTGCACGGGCTTTCGCGGAATGGGGCAGCGCGCGCCGTGGTCGAGGCCATCCGGGTCGCCCGCTCGGAGCGTGGGTCTGGATTGGGCACGATGATGATGCGGTGGGCGATCACGCAGGCACGGGCGCGCGGCTGCGTGATCATGCAACTGACCACCCATAACGATCGCCATGACGCCCACCGTTTCTATGAGCGCCTGGGATTTCAAGGCTCCCACCGCGGGTACAAGATGGCGCTGTAGATACGGGCGGGCCCAGAATGGCAAACATGAGGAAAGTCGCAGTGGCCGGTGGCACCGGGGTGGTGGGTCGTCACGTGGTGGCGGCGGTCACGGCGGCCGGTTACCTGCCGATAGTTCTGACCCGCTCCGCCGGTGTCGACCTCACCACCGGCAACGGACTGGCCGAGGCGCTCGGCGGCGTCGATTCGGTGATCGACGTCAGCAGTGTGTCGACGAACAAAGCCGTGACTGCCATCGACTTCTTCACCACTGGCAGTCGGCACCTGATTGAAGCGGGGCGGCGGGCCGGTGTACGACACCACGTCACGCTGTCCATCGTTGGCATCTATTTGGTCGGATCCGGCTACTACCTGGGCAAACAGCGGCAGGAGGAACTGGTGCTTGGCGGTAGCGCACCGGTGACGGTGTTGCGGGCCACCCAGTTTCATGAGTTCGCCGGCCAGATGCTCGAGCGGGTGCCCGCCCCACTGATGCCGAAAATGCTGTGCCAACCGGTGGCCGCTGCGGAGGTCGGCCGACACCTGGTGGAGGTGGCGATGGGGGAGCCGTTGGGGATGGCGCCGGAATTGGCCGGGCCGGAATCTATGCAGCTGGTTACGATGGCGCGAAAGTTACTGCGCAGAAGGGGTTCTCGCCGACCGATACTTCCATTTCCACTCCCAGGCACGGCCGGTCGGGCGATGCGTAACGGCGGACTGCTTCCGAAGGGTACGGGGCCACGCGGCCATGTGCGCTTCGATGATTGGTTGGCGAGTAACGGCGAGGTGTGAGGGCAAACGTGCTGCTGCGCAGGCTCCTTGGTCCGAGGTTGATGCTGCGCAGCAGCACGCTGCCGATCACTGCTTTTGCCCCTGCTGCCGATGGCAGCCCGGCAGGGAACTTCACTGGCGAAAGCTGATCAGCCGAAGTGAGTGTGGAGCTCGGCGTCGGGCAGGAATTGACCAGCCAACTTCTGGCCGACGTCGGTGGCCAGACTCTGGAATTGCTGGCCGAGTTCGGGCTGGGACAAGGAACTGGCAAGTTCGGCGATAGCCGAGAGGCGAACCAGATCCTGTACGGCGATGGATGCCTCGGGCTCACGGAACTGGACCGGGATCGAGGGGTCCCGTAGCTCATCAACAATTTGAATCCAGGGATCCCCGTGATCTCGCCACTTCTTGATGACGACATAGATCGGAATGCAAACGCGTTGGCCGCTGGGCAGGTCGAAACAAAATCTCCAACTCATGGTCGAATCCTTTCGGTGTGGGTGACTGTTGACGCGTCCACAACGAGAGCCGATCCGGCCTGCGGCTGATACCGAATCAGCACGGATTGGCCCTATCGGGCAACGCGAGTCGACTCGCGCTGGAGCACCGTCGGCTCAAATACCTGGTGCCTGTCGCCCGGTTGCTCCACGCCGTTCATACACGCAATGAGCGTCTGCGTAGCGACCTTGCCCATCTCATAGGCCGGCTGCGCAACTGTCGAGAGTGGCACCGAGGCATGGGCGGCCAACTCGAGCCCGTCGTAACCCAACACCGCTACCCGGCCCGGAACACCGATGCCGGCCGCCAGCAGCGCATGAAGTACGCCGAGCGCCACCAAATCGTTGGCGGCGAAAATCGCTTCCGGGAGCGGGGTCTCGGATTCCAATAGCGTTTGGACAGCTTCCGCCCCGTCCCGCAGGGTGAGCCCATTGGTGGGTATCAGGCGGCACCCACGTCCGGTCCGCTCAGTCAGCACTTCCTCGCAGCCGGCGAATCGTGCCCGCACGTGGCTGACCTGCGCCGGATTGCCGATCAACAGCACCTCGGAGTAACCACAGTCGATCAGATGCAGTCCCGCGGCTCGCCCGCCGGCCACGTCGTCGATGGAAACCGAGGAGATGTCCTCGGCGGTGGATGGTTGCTCGATGGTGACACAGCTGATCCCGCGTCGTTGGAGGTCACGCAGCCGGGAGCGCAGATCCTGTTGCGGCACCACCAACAGACCCGCAACCCGCTGCGCCTCGAAGATGTCGAGGTATCGCAGTTCACGCTCCGCGTTTCGGGCACTGTTACTGAACAGCACCGTCCAGCCGTCGGCCGTGGCCGCGTCCTCGACGCCGCGGGAGAGTTCGCCGTAGAACGGGATCCAGGCGTCGAGTAGGACCAGGGCGATGGTGCGGCTGGTTCCGGCCCGAAGATTACGAGCCGTCTCGTTGCGGACGAATCCCAATTGCAGGATGGCGCGTTCGATCCGAGCCCGGGTTTGCGGAACCACCACAGCGGGGTGGTTCAGAAAGTTCGACACGGTCGAGGCGGAAACGCCGGCCACCGCGGCCACATCCTTGACGCCGGGCCGGGGAACAAGGGAGGCACGAGTTGGTGGTGACATCGCGGACTCCTCACCGTCGGTCATGGCGATTGTCACGATACAACAGCGGGCCTTGTATTCCGCTGCCGGTTCGGACCCCCGGCAGCCCTCCATCTGCGTATTGACAGTCGAAGGCATCAATTCTACGGTGAGGGAACCATCCGTTGTAACGTTGCAATAGATCCGTCCGAATGGGGCGCGAGCGGCGTTGCGCACTGCTCGTGAGGAGTTCCATGTCCCAGTCTCTGATCGGTTGCCATGCTCTGGTGTGGACCGGCAACTTCGACAAAGCCGGAATCATCGATTCGGTGGTCCGCACCCATAATGCCGGATTCGATCTGATTGAATTTCCGCTGATGGATCCGGACACCTTTGACATTCCGGCCGCCCGTCAAGCATTGGCCGACACCGGGCTCGCCGCCTCGGCCAGCCTGGGCCTGCCCGAGGACGAGGACATCAGTAGCGAGGACCCAGCCGTGGTCGAGGCCGGTCGCCGTCGGCTGCTCAGCGCGGTCGATGTGGTGGCCGGCATCGGCGCCACCGCGCTGTGCGGCGTCATCTATGGCTCGATGCGCAAGCACATGGACCCGCTATCGGAAAAGGGCTGGGAAAACAGCCTGCAGGCGCTGCGGGAAGTATCCGATCACGCTGCGGCAGCGGGGGTTTCGCTCTCCGTCGAAGTGGTCAATCGTTACGAGACCAATATGCTGAACACTGGCAAGCAGGCACGCCGGTTCATCGAACAGTTGGATCGGCCGGTGTCGGTGCACCTGGACACCTATCACATGAACATCGAGGAGTCTGATCTCTTCCAGCCGTTCCTGGACTGCAGTGCCCAGCTCGGCTACGTGCACATCGGGGAGAGTCACCGTGGTTATCTCGGAACCGGATCGGTCGACTTCGAAAGCACCTTCAAGGCCCTGGGCCGGATCGGCTACACCGGGCCGATCACTTTTGAATCCTTTTCCTCCGCAGTGGTTTCGCCCAGTCTGAGCCGGATGCTGGGTATCTGGCGCAACCTCTGGGATGATTCCGACCACCTGGCGGCGCACGCCAACCGTTTCATCCGCGATCACATTGCCGCTGTGGAAACTATCTCGCTGCACTGAGTTGGGCCGGGGGAAGCTGTGCGGGGCACCGCAAGACCATGAATGCGAGTTTCGCCGAATACGGGCGCCAAGTGGTGGAACCGGTCGGTGGTCCAGATTGTCGTGGACCACAATTGGGCAGCTGACAGAAGTATTGATCGATGCGGCCATTGCCGCAATGAAGGAGAAAATATGCCGAAAGTTGCAGTCACAGGTGGAAGTGGCAAATTGGGCCGCGCCGTCGTTACCGGCCTGCTGGAAAATGGCTGGCAGGTGGTCAATTTGGATCAGCGGCCCGCGACGACGGCAAATTCAGAGTTCGTCAAGGTCGATTTCACCGACTTCGGCCAGACTCTCTCCGCGCTGACCGGCGTTGACGATAGGTACGACAGTCTTGATGCGGTAGTGCATTTGGCGGCAATTCCAGCCCCGGGACTGACCACCAACGCAGCGACATTTCAGAACAATATGGTGTCCACCTACAACGTTTTTGCCGCCTGCGCCAAGGCCGGCATCACCAATGTGGTCTGGGCGTCCAGCGAGACCGTGCTCGGTCTGCCCTTTGAGACACCGCCGCCCTACCTCCCGGTCGACGAGGAATATCCGGCGCGACCGCAATCGTCCTATTCGTTGGCGAAGCATTTGGAAGAACAGATGGCGGCGCAGTGGTGCCGATGGAATCCGGCTCTCAGAATGCGCGGCCTCCGCTTCTCAAATGTCATGGAACCTGCTGACTACCAGGCATTCCCGGCCTATGACGCGGATCCGGCATTGCGTCAGTGGAATCTTTGGGGCTACATCGACGCTCGTGACGGCGCTCAGGCGGTACGCAAAGCGCTGGAATACTCAGAGCCGGGCATGGAGATCTTCATCATTGCCAATGCCGACACCGTGATGAACCGCTCCAGCGCCTCGCTGGCCGCTGAGGTTTTTCCCGATGTCGAGGTGCGTCGAGAATTGGGCACCCACGAAACCCTGCTCTGTATCGACAAAGCGAAGCGGCTATTGGGTTTCGCCCCCGAGTTCAGTTGGCGCGAGCAGTAGCGGACCAACCAGGAATGGTGTTTTAACTACCGAAAAGGTAGTGAAAACACCATTCCTGGTCCGAACACACTTTAAGCAATGGTTCCGGATGCCTTCGCCTCCTGGCGAAGGTCATGAATGAGTTTGCCGGCACCATCCACCGGGGTCAGGGTGGCCTCGAACGTGATCGGCGAAGCGGCCTGGTACTTGAAGTTCTCGCCGTAGCTGAAGCTCTCGCCCGGTGCCAGTTCGTAGATCGAGGGATCGACGTAGGCCCCGGCAGCGACTCCATCAGGGTTGACCTCCTTGGCCTGGTACAGGGCATCGTCTGTG